>NZ_DAIUFW010000040.1:0-1585 GCF_036844465.1 Methylobacillus sp. | reverse complement strand
AAGAAATCAGTCACGGCACGCGAGTATTTCAAGGTGAACCACTCATAGGAAACAGCACCATTGAGCTCCAGCGTATTGGCGGATTCTCCGGTTAACTTGTCGTTATCAGGATAGTAAAACTGCAGGAAACCTACATCATAACCAATGCCGGTATCACCAAAAGTATTGGCGAAGCCACCATATATATCGATTTCCGAGGTATTGCCATATAGCGCGTCTTTATCAACATTGGTCGCCCATACACCAAGATATGCGCCGCTGCTGTGCGCATAATCAAAGCCGCCCTGGATAGCCGGACGCTCTCTGGTGTATGTAATACCCCGGAAGACATATTGGCCAAAAAGGCCGATATTGGCAGTCAACGAATGAGGTGATTCTTCCTCTGCTGCCGATACAGCCTCTTCCGCTAATACAGGGGTGGCAATTGCCAGGCCCAGGCCTAGCAGGTTTGCATATAAAAAACCTTTTACCGCATGTTGCATTGTGAATCCTCCTTGAGTTCCCTATCCCGATCAAATAAAAGCAGCCATGGTCATTCCATTGAAGCACGTCGTTTTTTCTTTTTTTCACAGACAGTTGTCTGGATAACGCCGATGCTTTATCAAGGGCTTTCCATGGCTACAATCAATACGAACCATACAGACAATTACCGTATTCTCGATATACAAAACTGGCAAAGGTGCTCCCCGCATTACAAAATGCAATGCAGTATTATTGGAGTCCATGCACGAGCTGCGCTTCACCATGCATTACGGTTTGTGAACGATAACGGCTGGATAGTCAATCTGGAACTCTCTTCAAGAGGTACTACCAAAGAGGTACTTGCCAACCATAGCAACCATCATGAAACAGCTATGGAGTTTGTCTGCTCTTGGCAAACGCAGGCCAGGCTGCCATTACACCTCCAGGGATTCCAGGCCGAAAGGTTAACGCGCTACTGCTGGTCGGAATGCTGCTGGATTTCAATCAATTGACAACGCAACGTCCTGGATTCAACAAGGGCTGCCTCCAGCAATGATTCTGAAATTTCCAACGCGGCATGCAATTCATTCTGGCGCTTGAGCAAATCGCCCAGCCTTGACTCCAGCATGTGCAATTCATGGTCATACTGTCGCTGGAATTCGAGAGATTTCTGGTCGGCTTCCGCCACCGATGGCTGCAACCTCCTTACCATCCATGCCGGCAATTCCTGCAAAGCCTGCACTCCTTCGCCATCCTTGATCGAACGAATCACTTTAGCCAACACTTGCATATGCGCTGCAGTGATAATCTTCCAAGCCATTCGTTTTCCCCTATACTGCAGAATCACCATGACCGAGCAGTATATTCATGTTGATCAAGGTGTTACAAACAATCTCCGCACCTGCCAATCAAAAAATACGCGGTATTCCCATACCGCGTATTTTCACACTCACCCAAAGATCAGGCAGCCATTTGAGCGCGAAGCTCCTCTTCTATTTCAAAAATGTCGCCCACGATACCATACTTGGCAATCGTGAAAATAGATGCGCCCGGATCAGTGTTGACAGCCACGATTGTCGGCACATGCTTCATGCCTGCCATGTGCTGGATAGAACCGGAAATA
>NZ_DAIUFW010000039.1:0-3522 GCF_036844465.1 Methylobacillus sp. | reverse complement strand
AGCAGCATCACTAGCAGCATCACTAGCAGCATCACTAGCAGCATCACTAGCAGCATCACTAGCAGCAGCCCAAGCAGCATCACTAGAAGCAGCCCTGGCGGCGTCTAATTCCTCATCGGTAGCGTTGCCATCTGCATGCTTTTCAGCCACATCCAAAGCATGAATGCTTCTTTCATCTTTCATAAGATGCTGAACTTTCCTTATGGTATCTTAGCTGTTTTAATGTAACCTCGAATTTCATTTTGTTTTCTCCTATACAATGTTCGAACATAATACAGTGAAGCATTTTAATGTCAATACATTATCTTAAATATTCCCTGAACATTACCCCAAGCCCGGCACCATACGCCGTCACTTGCTCAAGGTAGATAGCAAAGCCCTTCCTACTTAGTTTTGTCGTGCTTCCGACCAAGGCGCGATCACCAGCGCCGAATGCGTGAGTTACCAGCATTGGAGGTTTACTTTATTGAGATCTCTGCTGCGCGAGGATTTGTTAATCATTATTCTCTACCCACAGGAAGGCTAACTTCTATTCCATAAGATTTATATCCAGCAATGTAATCACCTCCACGCCTTCTAATTCTTGCTTCCAGGGCCTTTAAACTAATTTTTAGTTTAGTCGCCAATTCAAAATTTGTTATTAGTTCTCCGTTATAAATTAGTTTAACTGTTTTTTTCTTATTTAACGCCTGCTCTCTTCTTGTTGCCCATCTGCAATTTGATGGCTCATAATTTCCAGACGTATCTAATCTGTCAATAGATCGTCCAATTGGACGCTCTCCCATATCGCTTAAAAAGTTTTCAAAATTATGCCATCGTTCGCATACGGTTATTCCCATTTCCCCGTATGTCTTATAGCTTTCATGGTGCCCCCAAACACATCTAGTCATCATAGATGCCCATGAATTGTAAGTTCTTGTTCTGTTTTTTCCAGCCATTCCATGCGTTGTTAACCGTTTAGCCGTTTGTTCTTTTGCATAACATCCACATGAAACTGCTGATTTTGTTAACAATGTCTGACCATAGACAATTACATTGTTTCCACAATCGCATTTGCACATAAATTTTGAATGTTTAGTATCATCTGGCACAAAATACAAGACACTTAATCTATTTATTTTTTGTCCAGAGAAGTCTCTTTTTACAGTTTTAGGCATACTTACCCCTCGTCAAAGTAAGGCAACATTATACCATTTTCCAAACAGTACGCTATGCAATATTCAATTAAGCTTGAAGCTCTACTTTTGTCCATTTTGGAAGTTGATTCTCTTATGTTTACAAATTCACCTTCTATTCCAGGTATAACTTCTGACCATGATTTTGTTGCTACTGAATGGCCTGAAACAAAAATAACTTTCCATTCATAATCCTCTCTAGCTTTTCCAGCAAATTTATGTCCACTTTTAGCTACATGGTTACAAATTGCATGGAACTTTGCATTCTGGTCTAGGGATCTCTTCTTAACCTGCTCACGGACTAATACTTCCAATGGCCGAAACGGATCAAGAGGGGCGTTCTTGATGATGAGGATAGCTGCCTCGCGGTTCATTTCATTACCAAGGAATGCTTGTCGAGTTTGGTATTTTTCTCTGGTAGTTTTCATGCTGCGAATCTCCCCTTCCTGGCGACCAGAATGACAACGTCCACTGACGTGCCGCTAAACTCGTTCTCAAACACCTTCGACCACTCATGTGACCAGCCAGGCAACAAGGTCTTGCCCTTTGCCGACGATGGCAGGATGGCGACGAGGCGCCCATCATCGCGCAGCATCGAGGCGGCATGCTCCAGGTGCAGTTTCCAGCGTCCCTCGCTGAATGGCGGGTTCATGATGATGCGGCCATATGCAAGGCCATCAATCTTGAGGAAGTCAGCCTGTTGCACCTTGTGGCCCTTGGCCTCCAGCACCTTGCAATGCAGCGCGCTGATCTCTATGCACAGTGTTCGATCCTTGGGCATCAGGTCAGCCAGGCCGCCCTGCCCCGCACTTGGCTCAAGGCATTCATCCTCGTCGCCGATCTGCGCCAGCTCGATAGCTTTGGCAGCCACGTTGGCAGGTGTCGGGTAATACTGGTGCGCCTTCTGGTCTGGCAAGCAGCCTGTGCAAACAATATCGGCGATCACCTCACGCGGATCATAGTCGAACTGATACCAACCCTTTTCCTGTTTGACGCCGCCAAGGAATTCCATGACGCGCTCAGCCTCGTCCTTGGCAGCGGTGCTGGCCTTATCCCAAGCCATTGTGAAGCGCTCAAAATCCAGCGAGTTTTTGTAGTATTCCTTGCGCTTGGGGTTTAGGAAGTCACCAGTCTCGACGAACTTGTACGCCTGCTTCATGCTCGCCAGCAGCTCTACCACCGCGAACGGTAGCGGGCGGCTCATCATCGCAAATTCCTTCGGCTTTTTCTTGGGCTTGGTGCGGAACTCTGGCGGTATAGCCATCGGGTGCAGGTGCGCCAGGATGCTGTTGAGCCGCCATGCCATATCTGGATGCACCTCAAGGTGGGCAGTGCCGCACTTGTAGGCGCGCAGGCGAAGCGAACCGCCGTCCAGGATAACCCACTCGCCACGGCGCTCCTTCCGCGCATGCGCGACCACGCGAGAGGTAGAATTCCAGCTAGGCGGCTCATCGCGCCCCATGAATTTTGCGATGACGCAGCGCAGATCATTGATATAGCCGACGCGATCATGCTGTGAGCCGCCCCAACTATTCACTAGATGCGCTATGATCATCCGCTTTCCGAATGCAGCAGGCGAGTTTGTGACATGCTCGCCAGACAGTGCGCGGAAAATACCATCGACACGTTCTGCGAGGAACTGAGTACGCTTGTTGAGCAAGTCAATGAGCGTTGCGCGGACAGTCTCTTCCTCGAAGTCTGGCAGCGGCGGCGTTTCCCATTCCTTGCTGTCTCGGTGCTTTTTCACACCAGCCGGGTTGCGTATCTGCTCGTTCCACTGGTTGCGACGGTCTTGCGGCATCGCATCGTACACGTCGGTCAAATCCAGCGCCTCGCTCCAGTATTTGGCGTTTAGCGCATGCACTGCACCTTCCTCTTGGAATAGTTGACCTACCGACATCGACATTGACATGCGCCCACGTTCCTCAGTGGCATTGCCGCTCAGAAAATAGTGCATGACGCCTTGGCAGGCTTGGCTCTTAGAGAACTCCACAACCTCGGCAATGCGCTGGCGGTCGAAGTTGTAGCGCGCCACCATGCCATCAATCATGTCGGTAGAGGCTGGCGAAAAAAATTCTGTATTTTGAAATAATGTCTCTACTACGTTATTCACGGCTTCCACCCTCCATCTAGCCTCGCTGGCTCTTCAATGCTGTTCTGTGGATTGCTGCGCTTGGCCTTGTATGGCCTGATCGAAACCATCCATGTGCCATTGCTGCAATCCAGTTGATCTATCTTCTGGTGCAGGTATTGGCGGTTGGTGGCGGTAAGGTGGAAGTCGGGATTCATCGCTTCACCTTCATAAAAGTGATCCAGTGCGTATCCATACGCTTTCCGGACTTGTGCC
>NZ_DAIUFW010000038.1:0-3801 GCF_036844465.1 Methylobacillus sp. | reverse complement strand
TCTGCGTATGGAAGTCCGGTATTGAGGAGCCAGGCATGAACGTGCTGATGATCGATAACTACGATTGAGGTCCAGTGGCTTCCATCAACCTCCACGGAGCAAATATAAGTCCATGTTTTTAAAGGGTTGGTAGTCCATCGAGCGATTCTGAAAGCTGGACAAATCCAGTGCTAATGTGTGTAATGGAGTGTGTAACGGGCCAAATTGGAGGCGTTATACACATGGCACTCACAGCACTCAATCTTCTCTCGGCGCGCAAAGTGGAAACGGCGCAGCCCAGGCCCAAGGTGTACCAACTCCGGGACGGAGGCAGCCTCTTTTTGCGCGTTCAGCCCAACGGCTCCAAGCTCTGGTGGTACCGCTACCGGCTAGGCGGCGCTGAACAGGTGTACTCAATCGGGGTGTACCCAAAGATCACGCTGGAGGCGGCCCGTGCGGAACGGGACCGAGCAAAGGCGTTGGTCAAGAATGGCCTCGACCCCATCGTGGAAAAAAAGGCGGCGATCGCCCTCCAGGCCGACACATACGAACGCACGTTCGAGACCGTTGCTCGGGAGTGGATCGTCAGCAATGCCCACTGGAGCGAGTACTACACCAACCAGGTCACCAGCTACCTTGAGAAGGATGTTTTCCCCCGGATTGGCAAGTTGCCGATCAGCAGCATCAGGGCTCCGCATCTGCGGCCCATTATCAAGGAAGTGGCGACTCGTGGTGCGAAGACTGTGGCGATCCTCATTCGCCAGTGGTGTGGGCAAATCTTCAGTTATGCGGCTGCCCAAGGTCTCTGCGAATTCGATCCTGCCGCCTTGCTCAAGGGACTGGTCAAGCGCCCTCAGGTCCGCCACAACCCTCCGTTGACATGGGCAGAGATCCCGGACTTTCTCAATCGGGTGGATAACGAAGGGGGTTATCAGACGACAGTCCTCGCCCTCAAGCTGATGGCCTTGACCTACGTGCGCACCGTAGAACTGCGCAAGGCCTCCTGGGAAGAGTTCGACCTGGACAACGCCATGTGGTCGATTCCGTCCGAGCGTATGAAGATGCGACGCCCCCATCTGGTTCCCCTGTCACGGCAGGCGGTGGCCGCTCTTAGAGAACTACATGCTCTAACTGGCGGCGGCAAAGTATTGTTCCCGAGCTACAGGAAGCCGGGACAAGTGATGTCGGCAACGACGCTCAATCAAGCACTCAAGCGCATGGGTTATGGCGGGCGGTTTTCGTCCCATGGCTTCCGTTCGACCGCCACAACGATCCTTGGGTTGCTTGGGTATCCCGAAAAGCGGGTCGATCTCCAACTCGCACACTCGAAGAAGAACAAGGACTCCTCGCGCGCTCCATACGACCACACGAAGTTCGTGGAATCGCGCAAGGTGATCATGCAGGACTGGGCCGACATCCTCGACGCATTGAAGTCGGGGAAAAGCGTTGAAGAGGTCACGAGGGCATTTGGCCCCATGTCGAAGCGCAGAACGGCTTTGCTTCGGGTTATCGAGCGCGAATGATGTCTGCTGTTTGGCGAGTGGAATGCCTACTGGAGGTGCAGCATCTTGAACTGCAGATGCAGTACGAGGACATTGGCACTCGATTAGGTTAGAGCATTCTTGGCGACCTGCAGTGCTCTGCGCGCGAATCCTTCAGAAACAATCCCGGCCTGTCCGCAAGGCCGCTGCAGGTGGGTCACGATTTCGTAGGGCCCGTCGGACAGTGCCCGCGCGCGGAGGCCCCAATCGTGTGCATGTTCGATGCGTGATTGCGCGGATACGCCCACGCCGTAGCCGGCAGCGACCCATAGCGCGATCATCTCGAAGGAAGCAACGCGCTGTATGCTCTGTTGATTCGTTGCAGGAAGAGAAGACAGCCGCTGATCCAGCAAGGGGCATCTCTCTGCAGGCCATCGAAACACCGAGTAGGCCAAAAGTTCCGCGATCGTGAGTTTCGTCTGGTTGAGCAAGGGAAACCGCAGTGGCATGGCAACGGCCATGTTCTCGGTCCATAGAGGTTGGCTTTTCAGCACCGGATCCCTCAATCCTTCAAGCGACATGCCCGCGTCGTAGCGGCCTTCCCTAATGCCCTTAACCAAGTCGTCGCCTGAGACCTCATGAAATGAAATGGTGACTTCCGGCTCCTCCGCACGCTGCAATGCAAGCAATGCTGAGAGATGCGACGTCGGTACGCCAGGCGCTATGGCAAGCCTAAGACCGGAAAAGGGAAACTGGCTGGTGGCGTCCTGCATGAGAGCCCCCAAGAGGGAATATGGCAAAAGGCGAGCCGACATGATAGTCAATACACGTTAAGTTTAACGTGGTTAAATTCTCTCGACTGCCCGACGCTTCTGCTAATGCAGAAGCGTACCGTTCAACGAGGCCGTCCCTCGGGCACAACCACATTTGAAGCCGAGCCAGCTCTGGCTTTCGGAAAAGCCGTGCGCACTGCACGCGTAGAGCAAGGGATTGCTCAGGAAGAACTGGGAGCTATGGCCGGCATCGCGCGCTCTCACATGGGCAAGATCGAGCGTGGAGAACATATGCCCACGCTGGCCCTGATTCTGAAAATCTCCGTTGCGCTCAGGATCAGTGCCGCCGAACTGATGGCTGCGACTGAACGCAATCTTCATGCCGACACCGAGGCGTGAGGTAACCGGCTAAGGATGGCTTCGTCAGCTACCTGAAGGGTCGCGCAGGCGATCGATAAATCGCTCCAGCGAGGCCGACAAATCGCTGTTGTCAGGCCGAAGCAGATAGGTGGTCATCACGGCTGAATCCAACGCCAAGGGACGGATCACCACGTCTGGCCGTTGGCTCACCGGAATCTTGGTCGCCGTCATGAAGCCGACACCATAGCCTGCACCGACCAAGGTGAGCATCATGTCCAGCGAGGACACCTCTTCGACGACGTTCAACTTGTGCTCCAGCGTCTGTAGGAGCCGAGCCAGTTCTCGGCAGTAGCCCTCGCACACATGCGGGTCGCACAAAACAAGTGGATGGCCCCTGATCTCATGGAGCGGAACTTCCTTGTAGGCGAGCAGTGCATGCCGGGCCGGCACCGCGATCACCAGCGGGTCTCGCCAGATGGGTTCGGCGACAACGCCATCACCGACGTCAGCCGTATGAGCGAACCCGATCATGAAGTCGCCCGAGCGCAGCCCGCGCAACTGCTCGGCCAAAGGCACTTCGGACAAACGTATCTCGATCTCGGGCTCTTCTGCACGGCAACGGGCAAGAAACGCTGATAGCCGTGGATCGATCGCTCCGTCGGACACCGCAATGCGCAGGCTGCCGCGCAAGCCGGCAGCAACAGCCTTGGCGTTCTCCCGTGCCTGCTCCAGGATGGTGAATAGTCGTCGAGTATCTTGCAAGAATGCCAAACCGGCTGCGGTCAACTGGGTTCCTCGGCGGTCTCGATCGAAAAGCACAACCCCCAGTTCTTCCTCCAGTTCTTTTATTGCCCGGGACAATGGCGGCTGTTCGATATGAAGACGCTCGGCAGCTCGCGTGAAATGCAACTCCTCGGCCAACACGACAAAATAGCGAAGGTGTCGCAATTCCATGAGCTGTGCTCCTATTCCTTTTACAGGAATTCTTTGTGTGCTGTTCCCATCAGCCATGCCTCTGGAGGAAACAAGGAAATGCAGCTTCCATTTACGTTACCGAATGGGCAAGTACTCGCCGTTGGACACGTTCCAGATTGAGGCCACGTTCAAGCAGCAGGGCAATCGCACCGACTTCGCATAAGCCAACGCAATAACTCGTTAACTTTCATGACCTTGCGAGACCCCTGTTCACATTGTCATAAATTGTGTAG
>NZ_DAIUFW010000037.1:0-3816 GCF_036844465.1 Methylobacillus sp. | reverse complement strand
GCCAGCCGGCGGTGATCTGCCAGTTCTCGCCCTTGATGTCGTGGATGACGGCCGATGCTGGCCAGCTCAACAAGGTGGGCACCACCAGGCCCACCCCCTTGCCCGAGCGTGTGGGCGCGAAGGTCAGGACGTGTTCCGGGCCTTCATGGGGTCGTCTCAGAAAACGGAAAAAATCGTACGCTAAGCACCGCAAAGAAACTCGTGATGGACAGGCACGCTACGGTCGCGGGTCGTGCCTGCCCATTGCTCAGTTGCCCTTGACGCGCAACAGTGTCAGCGTACCGGCAGCCATCAACACGGCCGCCAGCCCGAAACCGACCACAGGCGAGACCGCCGTCCACACCACGCCGACCGAGGCGCTGGAAATGAACTTGGCAGCGCCATTGACGGTGCCCAGCGCGCCATAGCTCATCGCCAGCGTGTCCGGCTGCACCATCTCGGCCGTCACGGTGGACTCCAGCGCTTCCTGGACCGCCACGTACAGACCGGCAATGAAGAACACCCCGGCCAGCAGCGGCACGCTGGCTATGCCCAGCCAGAATGCGAGCGCCGTCAGCACCGCCGTCAGTGTGCCCAGCACATAACCGGCAATCAGCACCGGCAAGTGGCCGACACGATCCGCCAGCACGCCCACTGGGTAGGAAACAGCGACCTGCACGAGGTTGCGCCACACATAGAGAAGGCCAGCCACCTGTGCCGCCTGGATAACGCCCAGCGAGGGGGTCAGCAAGGTCGTGGCCGCCAGGATCAACAGGCTGTGCGAGAAATCACCGATGCCAAAGATGCCGACCGCGCCGAGATAGCGTTTGAACCGGGCGGGCAGGCCACGCAGCGAGCTGAAGAACTTCAGGGCCGGGTTGGGCGAATGCTCCGGGTCTTTGACCAGCGTGAGAAACGCCAGCACGGCTAAGACACCCGGAATCACCGACAGCCATAATACGAGCCGGAAGGGTCCAGCCGCGTCGCTCCAATGAATGCCTTGCGCCCAACCCAGCAGCGCGACGCCCAGCAAGGGGCCGATCACCGCACCCACGGTGTCGGCAGCCCGGTGAAAGCCGAAGGCGCGGCCACGCGTTTCCGGCGACACGGCCTGGATAACGATGGCATCACGCAGCGGGCCGCGCAGCCCTTTGCCGAACCAGGACACGATGCGCCCCAGCAGCAGGAGGGGCCAGCCAGCCGCCAGCGCGATCAGCACCTGCCCCAACGGGGTCAGTCCGTAGCCGACCATCACAAAGAGCTTGCGGTGTCCCAGCTTGTCGGCGATGTAGCCAGACACCATCTTGGTGAATGCGGCGATGGCGTCGGCAATGCCTTCGATGAGGCCAAGCACGGCGGCGGGAATGCCGAGTACGGCCAGAAAGCCAGGCAGGATGACCGTGGTGGTTTCGTAGCAGAAATCCCCCAATGAGCTCGTGATCCCCGCACCTGCGACGGTGCGGTTGAGCCAGCGTTTCGGCGGATCATCCGTTGACGTCGTCATTGTGGTTGTCCTTTTCTGCATGTTGCCAGAAGGTCCAACTCTGGCGTGTAGGCAGCGGTTTTCACGTCGAACATCCCGAGCAAGGTGTGAAACAGGTGATCGTGACTTACCGGTGCCCGAGAGGCATGAGTTTGCATACAGGCTTGGTCGGCATAAACCTGACTCGACTGCCACCAGATCATCGGCACCTTGATCTGCTCATCCGGCGCGATGACGTAAGGTATGCCATGGAGATACAGGCCTTTCTCGCCGAGCGATTCCCCATGATCGGAAACGTACAGCAGCGCCGTGTCGTGTGAGCGGATGCCGGACAGCAGGTCAATGGTACGGGCAAGCACATGATCGGTGTAAAGCACGGCGTTGTCGTAGGTGTTCACCAAGGCTTCATGCGAACAGCTGGCCAGATCGGTGGTGTCGCAGGTTGGCGACCAGCGTCGGTAGCTTGCGGGATAGCGCTGGAAATACGCTGGGCCGTGATTGCCCAGCATATGCAGAACGATCAGCATATCGCTGCGGCTTGTTGTTATCTTCTCGGCCAACCCTTCGAGCAGAATTTCATCCAGGCAGCGCTCGCCATGGCACAGTGTGGGATGGCCTGCCGAAGACAGGTTTTCAAAGGGCAGTCCATCACAGACGCCTTTACAGCCCGACTGGTTATCGCGCCAGAGAATGTTGACGTCACTACGGTTTAAAACGTGCAGCACGGACTCGCGCCGACGAATCTGGCGTTCGTCGTAGTCGCGCCGACCATTGAGGGAAAACATGCAGGGAAGGGATGTAGCCGTATCCGTCCCGCAACTGGTGACATCGGAAAAATTGATCACGTCGCGTGCGGCCAACTCAGGGGTGGTTTGTCGTTCATAGCCGCTCAACCCCCAATTAGCCGCCCTGACGGTTTCCCCGACAACCAGTACGAGAGCACGAGGACGGCGGCCTTGTTCTTGAGGCCCTCGATGCGCATCGGCTGCAACGACTTCCCTTGCTTCGTCTGCTGACGATGACGCCTGTTCAGTCAAAACCCGAATGCCCGAGATGACGTAGTTTGCAGGAGTGATCAAATAGCGAAGCGGCTTGTTTTCACGAAGCGTGGGTATCAGCACATCCATGACTGGCCACAGACCCATGGAAATCATGGCGAGAGCGCCAGCCAGACAAGCGCTGCGCATCATTACCGCTTGTTTCCAGCCCGTTCGTAAAACCCTGACTCTCGCAATCCACCACACGGATACGGCTGCAACCAACAAGTAGGGCAGCATTCTCCATTGCAACAGCTCACTGGCTTCCCTGACGTCCGTCTCCATCAGATTCCGCAGCATGGCCTTGTCGAGATAAACCCCGTAGTTGCGCATGAAATAAACGGCGGCGGGCGTCATGACAGCAAGCAGAATCAGTAGTGGCTTGACACTCCAGCGCGTGGCCACCAGAAGGAGCAACAACCATTGCAGCCCGGTGATCAGCAACCCAGTGCAAAGGAGCATTAGCCATGTTCCAGAAGTTAGGGAGTCGCGTCCAGCAAGAAGGGCATTCCAAAACACGCCATTGCACAGCAGGGTGAACACAAGGCTGATGAACAGAGTCAAAAATTCAGTGCGCACTTGCGGGCGCATTTTCAAGAAAGTGATAAATGCAGACAACCGCATGAAATATGTCCTCTTCTTTCAACGGTTTTCATCGTGAGCGTCGAACACCCGTTGCGCGTAGGCGTCCAGCAAGGCTTCGCAGCCTTTGAGCCGTTCGGCTGCCTCTGCGGCCAGCGTGGCACCGTAGAAGTCGAGCTTGGCGATTTTTTCCAGCCAGGACTGGAGCTTCTTCAGATCGACATCGTTTTCTTCCAACTCGGCGTAGGTGAAGTGCTGAACTTCGGTTTCGTGGGCGATCTCGGCCTCGAAGTCGGCGCACTTGCCAAGGAGTTCTTTGTATTCCTCGTCGCGGTCTGCCTTGAAGCGGGCAATGACTTTGTCT
Organism: Methylobacillus sp.; assembly: GCF_036844465.1. Classification (NCBI taxonomy): domain Bacteria; kingdom Pseudomonadati; phylum Pseudomonadota; class Betaproteobacteria; order Nitrosomonadales; family Methylophilaceae; genus Methylobacillus; species Methylobacillus sp. Next base: position 371 of record NZ_DAIUFW010000037.1, on the reverse strand, counting down.
TCCTGAGCACGATCAAGCGCAACCGTTTCCAGCAGGACGGAATCGCCCGCCATTTCGTTGATCTCGTTCTCGATGATCTTGAGTCGCCGGGTGTGATCGTCGGTCTTGGGCAGCAAGCAGACGCCGTTTTGTAGATAGACAGCGCCCATGCCTTTGAGCTTGCGCCACAGCGCGATGCGCTTCTTGGCCGGTTCGGGTGGCACCTTGTAGGTGAGCAATAACCAGTTTTGTGCGTTCATTCAAACATCTTCATGCATTAGATGTGAACAACTATAACGTAACGGCCGTTTCATTTCAATAGAAACATAAAGCAAAGCACCCTACGCGCTGGCCAATGCCGTCCGGTTGAGGCATACCCTAACTTGGCGTCA
>NZ_DAIUFW010000036.1:0-4320 GCF_036844465.1 Methylobacillus sp. | reverse complement strand
CCTTGTAGGTCTGGATCTGGTTGAAGGCATCCCAGATGTCGGTCTGCTCGTTGGCGGGGTTCTTCAGCTCGATCACTGCCAACGGCAGACCGTTGACGAAGGCCACCAGATCAGGGCGGCGCGGCTGTTTGGTGCCGGTTACGGTGAACTGGCTGACCAGCAGGAAATCGTTGTTGCGCGGGTTGGCGAAGTCGATGAACTGCACCAGATCGGTCTTCTTGCCCTCGCCCACGGCGAACTCGACCGAGATACCGGCCAGCAGCAGCCGATGCACTCGACGGTTGCGGGCGATCAGCAACGGCTCGCTCACGGTCAGCAACTCGTGTGCCGCCTGCTCCATCGCCGCGACGGGGATGTGCGGGTTGATGCGTGCCAGTGCTGCCAGCAAGTGTTCGCGCAGCACCACTTGGCGGTAATCGGTACGGGCGGGGTGGTCGCTGTCAGGTGCGATGTCCGGGCCGTTGGCGACCTGCCAGCCCAGTTCACCGAACCAGCCGATGGCGGCGGTTTCCAGTTGTTGTTCCGTGATGCTCAATGCATTGCTCCTTCATCGGCCTTGAGCAGTACGAAATGCTCGATCAACCGCACCATCAGCTCTTTCTGCGCAGGCAGGCTCTCGGCCACCAGCAAGGCCAGTGCCACCAGGGTGTTGTCATTGATCAACTGCTCCACTGGCCGCGCCAGCAGGTGCTCATTCAGGCGCAGATACCACAGGAACAGGAAAGAGCCCGTGCGCTTATTGCCATCGGCCAGCGGATGATTCTTGATGACGAAATACAACAGATGCGCCGCGCGGCTGGCGACGTTGGGGTAGAACAGCTCCTCGCCGAAGCCCTGCTCGATAGTGGCGATGGCAGAGGCCAACCCATCGCCACGCAACTGGCCGAACAACGCCGTGGCCTCGCCCTTGGCCATCAGCTCGGCCTTCAATTGGGCAATTGCCGACAGCACATCGTCCAACGCCAGTGGCAGCATGCCATGCTGGCGTGCCGTCTGCTCGGCTAGGCGCTGCTCGTCGTAAGCCTGCAGCAGGCTCCAGCTGCGGGCGTAGTCGCCGATGACCTGCAACACGGCGCGGCCTTCGCCCGTCACCAGTTGCTGGTTCTGCAGCGTGCGCGACAGCAGCGCAACCGCCTGCTCAAACTCGATGCCACGCTCCTTGAGGCGTTGCTGGTTGAGTGTGTAGCCCTCAACAAGATGCTGGCGCAGTACGCGGGTGGCCCATTGGCGAAAGCGCGTGGCCCGCGTGGAGCTGATGCGATAGCCGACGGAGATGATGGCGTCGAGGTTGTAGTGCTTGAGCTTGCGCCGCACCTGACGGGCACCTTCCTGGCGAACTACCGAGAAATCCTCGGTAGTTGCTGATTCTTCTAACTCCCCGTCTCGATAGATGTTTTTCAGGTGCAGGCTGATGTTGTCTGTTGAGGTGTCGAACAGTTCAGCCATCTGTGCCTGGCTTAGCCAGACAGTTTCACCTTCTAGCCGGACTTCCACTGGCTGGTTAGCTTGTTCGAAGATGATGATGTTATTCATGCTGCACCTTACTCTCCACCTACATTCAATTACTCAAACTACGCCCGATGGTTTTTGTTATTGGCAACAGTATGTGCAAATTTCGCACATTGCTTTAGCTTCTGACAGAATCATTGCGCGACCTCATTCATCAAGGTCTCTACAGAAATCTCTCCAGAAAGGAGCTTGGGGAGGAGGGTGTCGCGGTATTCCGTGAGGCTATGAATCTCCTCAACCATGGAACGATACTTTGCATATAACGGCGCTATTAACCTTGAGAACATAGCGTTGATATCTTTTGTAGCCTTAACAAAAGGAATGCTGTTCATGTTTTTCTGATTCAACTTGAGCTGAACTGCGCCCGTCACATAAGCTGAGATGTTCTGCATGGAAATAAACAACATCAACTGCTCAGTTGATACACCGTTTGCGCCCTGTAAGACGTGTGCGTGATTGTTGACCCACGATTTCCCCCAAATGTATTGAACAAATGGTGTTCCATCTTCCCTCAAAACAGAACCATCTTCTCCGAGCAACAAGAACACGCCGTCGAATATATGTTCGCCGACATAATCCATGACACTAGTTGCGCCGTAGTAGGGGATGTTGCCTTTCTTGTCTTCACGTTGACGCTTAGAAAGAGGAATCCGGTTTTTGTCAAAGCAAACAGATACACTCCCAAAATCTGATATTTCCCACCCCTTCGGAATCTCGCCCAACTCCGACTCTTCCATTGCATCGGGAAACAGCGCGGCGGTGGTGGCGAGTTGGTCGTGGTGCTCGCGGGGTATCTGGTCGAGTTCGGCGTCGGTCTTGCCGCTGATGGCGCGCATGGCGGCGCGCAGCGGGTCTTCGCCTTTCTCGATGGCGGCGATCTTGGCCTTGACCGGGTCGAAATCGACAAACCAGGACTTGAAGATGGCTTGCGCCATGGCTTCGAGGGTTTGGTTGATGCGGCAATTGAGGTCGATTTTGTCGTCGAAATCCAGCAGTACCTTTCCAATTTTCTGCTGAGTTTCAAGTGGTGGTAGCTGGAGCGTCGACTCTTTAATGGCTCCAGTCGAAAGATTAACCTGAACACCACTGTTTGCCCGGGCACGCAAATAATCAATGTGGGGCGACCAGTTTGAATAATAGTAGAGGAATATTGGGCAAAGCTTTTCACGATCTTTGACTCGAATACAACCAACACGCTGATTTAAAACAAAACGATTTTTGTGGATTATTCTGGCTGTATTACCAAGAATTGCGACATTATTTTTCATGTCGGTCATAGCAATCGCAATATCGCCATACTTGAGGACATATTTATCTAAGTTTTTTCCATAAGCTCTAGGCACAAAAACTGGGGTGCTATCTTCCTTGTAACCACCACCACGATTGATGTATCCCATTCTTAGCACTTCATATGTTGCATTAGATGGATCAACATAATCGGTACTTTTGAATGCAAAACCATTAATGAACTCACAAAGTTCTTCGAGCTTGTAAGTTCTCCACTCAGCATTCATATCCCAGCCCCGCCAAATTCTTCTTGATCTCCGTCTCCAGCTTGGCGCTCTCCGCAAACTGTTCCGCCAGTTGCGCCGTCAGCCGTTGCATCTTGTCAGCAAAGGGTTCGCCATCGTCGTCCTGTTCTGCCGCGCCCACATAGCGCCCCGGCGTCAGCACATGCTCATGCTTGCGCACTTCTTCCAACTTGGCGGAATGGCAGAAGCCCGACACATCCTCGTAACCTTCGCCCTGCTGCCAGGCATGGAAGGTATCGGCGATTTTCCGGATGTCATCCGGGGCGAAGTCGCGCAGCACGCGGTCTTTCATGTAGCCCAACTGGCGGGCGTCGATGAACAGGAATTCGCCGCGCCGGTCGCGCTTCTTCTTGTCCAGCGCGAAGCCGTTCTGCTTGTCGCGAGTCAGGAACCAGATGCAGGCCGGAATTTGGGTATTGGTAAACAACTGACCGGGCAGCGCCACCATGCACTCCACGTAGTCGTCTTCGATCAGCCGCTTGCGGATTTCGCCCTCGTTGTTGGTGTTGGAACTCATCGAGCCGTTGGCCAGCAGCAGCGCCATGCTGCCGGTGGGGGCGAGATGCCAGAGCATGTGCTGCAACCAGGCGAAGTTGGCGTTGCCCTGCGGCGGCGTGCCGGCGATCCAGCGCGGGTCGGCGGCCAGCTTTTCGTTCCACCATTCCTTCATGTTGAAGGGCGGGTTGGCCATCACGAAATCCGCGCGCAGGTCCGGGTACAGGTCGTTGAGCAGGGTGTCGGCCGGGCCGGAACCGAAGTTGAAGTCGATGCCGCGGATGGCCATGTTCATCGCGGCCAGCCGCCAGGTGGTGGGGTTGCTCTCCTGCCCGTAGACGCTGATCTGCCCGCTCTTGCCGTTGGCTGCTTTGCCACCGTGCTGTTCGATGAACTCCTCGCTCTGCACGAAGAAGCCGCCCGAGCCCATGGCCGGGTCATAGACGCGGCCCTTGAACGGCTGGAGCATTTCCACGATCAGGGTGACGATGCTCTTGGGCGTGTAGTACTGGCCGCCCTTCTTGCCTTCGGCCAGGGCGAACTGGCCGAGGAAGTATTCGTAGACGTGGCCGAGGATGTCCTTGGATTTCAGGTCCAGCGGCTGGCCCTTGTATTCGCGGGCAGTGAAGTCGGTATCCGAGAAGTGGCTGATCAACCCGGCCAGCTTGCTGGAGTCGAGCTGGACGCGGGCGAAGTCCTTGTTGAGCACGTTCTTCAGGCGGGCGTTTTCACGCTCGACGGCTTCCATGGCGTTGTCGATCAGCCAGCCGACCGAGCGCATTTC
>NZ_DAIUFW010000035.1:4999-5379 GCF_036844465.1 Methylobacillus sp. | reverse complement strand
AGCCGGGTTTCTTTCGATATAGACCCAGACACCGAACATTCCCTTAAAAACACCGAGATTGCCCAATAGCTGAATGCGCGGTGTGCCGGTATTGGTCAGTCCTTTAATCTTGAGCATATTACTTACGCCGGTTCGGGACTGCACTGGGAGAGCGTTGCCGTTGACATCGTACCCTGTATAAGCGTTATCCACGATGTAGTCCGTGCCAGCAACGCCTGACCCGGCCAGCGTCCAGGCAGAAAACGGCGCCAGCGCAAATCCAGGTTTAATGACGGCGGTGGTGACCTTGGCAGGCTGCCCCGGAGGGATTGTTATTACAGGCAAGCCATCGGCGCCCAATTTAATTGGCTTTCCATCCGGCCCAACAATCACCGTCTGCC
>NZ_DAIUFW010000035.1:2353-4989 GCF_036844465.1 Methylobacillus sp. | reverse complement strand
ACATCCTTGCCGATGATGATTGTAGTGTTACTAGGTACAAGGATTTGAGTGTTCACGTTGATTACAACACCGGGGAGTGTCAGGATTCTCAGGTTGCGATTTGCATCCACCGCAGATTGAATGGCTGATACATACTCCGATGCGGTTTTGCCGGACTGCAAGAACAGATCGTATGGTTCACCGGTGACATAGTTGCCATCCGGTGGCTGGGGATATGTGTAACCATCGTATAAAGCCGACAATTCAATCGCACGAACTCGCAATTGAGCGTTCGCACCATAAGGCCCGAAAACCTTGGGCGATGTGGTGTTAACTAGCCTGGTCGATGCGTAGGGCGATTCAGGAGTCCCAGACAAATGATCAACGTATGCCTCTCCCGGTGTAGAGACTTTAATTGCGTCATTTGGGCCAAGGCTTACTACCTGAGACTGCCCCTGTGGTACTGTTGCCATGATTATTCCTTAACGTCAACCAACAAACAAAAAAGCCCCCGTTAAGAGGCTCTGTAATTTGCAGGCTTTACCCTGCTTGGTCATCAGCCTTTTGAGCTGATTTCCTTTTCTGCTTTTCATCACCCTTTAAGGTGAGTGTAGGCGCATCCTTCACGCCGTCGCCAGCATCAAACTCAGCATCAACAATGCGCAAGCCGTTTACTTTTGCCAGCGCCTTCACGTCCTCATTAAATACAAACGTTGGATGCGGCACATACCAGATATTGGATTTTTGGGCACTCATAATTCACTCCAAAAGGCCAGGGCCGAAGCCCCGGCATGCTGGTTACTTGGATGCGTCACCAATGGCAATCACGCCAGCGGTGTGCTTGATGTTGGTGGCAACCTTGTCCCAATTGGTGCCGGTTGCCAATTCAGCATCAGTTGGCGACTTGCCACCATTGGCTTCATCCCAGGTGTAACCCTTGAGCGCAACGCCGAATGTGTAATCCACTTGCAGCGTGGTTTCAATCCGGGTTTGGCCGTTAGTGGTTTCGATATTGGTGATGATGTCGCTACCATCCAGCACCACGGCGGCGGAATCGACCAGACCAAGCACCTTCTGCTTGTTTGGCGAGCCAGCCGCATACAGAGCAGGAGCATCTGTCACCACAACAGCCTTGCCGAGGATGTCAACTACCAGCACGTTATTGGCCTGGAACAGGGTTGTCGCATTTGCCAGGTTCTGGCCGATCAGCTTGTGATAGACCTCACCAGTCATGACGTTTGCAACGATTGCCCCGGACGAGTCGCCGAACTTGGCATGAGCACCGTTCAGCGCTTGGTAATCAAGACCAAGGGTTGCGCTCACGTCATTGGTTGCCGCGGCTTGGTTGCTGATTGCTGCAACAAGAGAGGCAATAGCAGTATTGAGCTGGTCTTGGATTAAAGCCTCTGTGAAATTGCGCGAGATAACTTCAATGCCTTCTGCGGTTGGCTTCTGCAACCAGGTCAGTTGGCTTGGCTCAAAGCGGATAGGGCCGAAACCACCTGCCACCTTAACAGCGCTTTCCTTGAGCTGAGTCAAGTCGGTAGGAGATACTGGGGTTTGCGGGGCGTAGCGATCAACGCGGCGGCGTGCAGAATGCAATCCGGCAAAGAACGACTCTTGCAGAAAGTCGCCTGTAAAGCCTTGAGTAGTCAGGCGGATTGCCCCGCGTGATGCAGCGTTGAACTTGTTGATCTGCTGCCCGAGCGTTTCGATAATGGCAGGCTGGATATATTGATTAAACACCTGCATTTGAGAGAGAGACATGGTTTACTCCTGTTTGTTAAGTTCTGGGTATTTGCTGGCGAAGTAAGCAGCACGCTCTTGTGGTGTGCCGTCGATCTTGCCAGCGGTTGCCTTGCCCGAACCACTGCCACCACCTGCACCGCCGCCACCGTTTGAAGGTGCTGCGACAAAGTGCTTGCCAGCGTCCGAGGCTGCCCACTCGCCCACAGCGTCAGCCAGTGGCTTATCGCCGATCAGTGCAGTGTGGTTGCCGTTTTCGCTCTTGATGATGGCTTGGCCTTTAAGCAATGCCATTGATGCGTCCATGAATTCAGGCTTAACCCCAGCCTTTGCCAACGCGCCAGTAAGGCTGCCCTCAATCAGGTGCTTATGCAGCGCCTCGTCTTTGGTTTTGACTTCCGCTGTGAGCTTGTCGATAGCTGCCTTGCTATCTTTCTCACTCTTGGCTAGTTTTGCCGTCAGTTCTTCAACTTGAGTCTGCAATGCAGCGTGCTCATTGGGATCAATATCTGAGCCTCTGGCCTTGGCTTTCGCTTTGGTGAGATCAGCCTTCAATCCCTGAATACTGGTATTTGCAGCGGCAATTTGCGCCACCAGGTCATCAAGTCCATCCTGGGTTAATTCATCTAATTTCATGGTTCGCCTTTCCTGGCACAGCCAGCTATCTATGAGGCACAGCCTCTATTCCCTTGAGCACTGCTCAATAAAAAGCCCCACGGTTTCCCATGAGGCCAACAACAAAAAAGCCGCGCATTGGCGGCTTCTCTATTCAGTAATTCTTTCGGTCATTCGGCTATTGCAGCCCAGCCTTGGCGAATGCGGCGGCATCATGCTCACGCAACTGAGCCAGCGTGTACACATGCCCATTTCTGGCAACAAACTTGTCAAGCGTCAATCCGCCATCCCGGAAC
>NZ_DAIUFW010000035.1:0-2343 GCF_036844465.1 Methylobacillus sp. | reverse complement strand
ATGAGGCACAGCCTCTATTACCATGAGCACTGCTCAATAAAAAGCCAAATGGCTTCCCATGAGGCTCGAAGTAAAAAGCCGCACTAGGCGGCTTCTCTATTCAGTAATTCTGTCATTCGGCTATTGTAGCCCAGCCCTTGTAAAGGCTTTTGAATCACGCTCACGCAACTCTTGCAATGTAAAGACATGCCCATTTCTGGCAACGAACTTGTCCAAGCTCAAGCCGCCATCACGGAATAGCTTTGCCTTGTCAACGCCTAAAACCTCGTTCTGGCGCGATACAGATTGCTTCTTGAGCCATTCCTGGTACGTCATCTTGCCCGGCACTTGACCGTCAAGGCTTGCCCTGGTGGAGGCGGGCATTTCAATATCAATCGCCGCCCCCATCTCTCGCCAGCTCTTTAATACGGGTACATACACACTACGGCAGCGCATGTGCGCAGGCAGGGCTGGCTTGGGTTTACCCTTCGGGTATTCGTTCCCATCGCGCGAGGCGCATAAAACCGTAGTGCGCATGTCCAGTGTGGCTGTGTATCGGTCGGCCTTGATGATGTCGCTATTGGCCTCAAATACTGCATCCCTTGCATAACTTGCTGTATGGCTGATCGCGGTCAACACCACAGTTTCAAGGTTTCTGCGTGATACTTGCAGTAGGCCGTCAGCATAGTTCAATGCGCGAGTACCTCGGATGCGCCTTACAATCTGGTCGGTAGTCTGGCCTTCGACGTACCCCATGCGGATTGCATCACGAATGGCAATGGCTCTTGAAGTCTCTAGGTCGCTCAGAAACTCCTTGAGCAACTTGCCTTGAAACGGCCTAGCCATCGCGGCAGCATACACCTGGTTGATATTGACCGTCGAGATAGGCACCACCTCGGGCAGCACAGACCGGAATAGCTGGTACTGATACCCTGCTTCGTAGTCGGTCAAGTCTTTTAGGTCGATGCCTAGACGGTCAACAATCTCCTTGTAGACCTCGGCATTGATCTCACGCACCGATTTCAGCAAGTCATTCAGGCGCTGGACGTTAAATCCTTGGCCTTGCCCCTTGTCTACCGCCGATTCAATCGCGGCAAGCAGATCAGGATCAGTTCGATTCAGCAGCGCCAGGATCCGGCGCAGTTCATTCAGGCTGTACGCTTGCAGGTCGATGTTGTGCGCGACGCTCTCATTGAGCAGTATTTCATTCGCCGTCGCCATTACTCACCCTTAGCGCAGGGCGTTGGCTTCCATGTCATCCGCACAGCCTTGATGTGGCGCTTGCCTTCCATGATTGCCCTGATTACGCGATGCCGACCATCAGCAATATCGCCAAGCCAGTCTAAAATAATAGGCTTATCCAGATCGGCGGCATTTACTCGAAGGCAATGGAAGGCCAGGTCATAAATGTTAAATCCTTGCCAGATAACATCGGAAAGACGCAGTCCAGCGATTGGCATATCAAATGGCTTTAGATGGCGCGCGTCGTCAATCAGCTTTGCTACTGAATAGCTGTCTCCGTTCCTGTCCTGGTAATAATCCTGCAATGGATCAGCATCGCGGAATGCTATTCTAGGGGGCTTATTACTCATCGGCACCACCTGTGTTCATGCCTGGCGTGTCCAGTTCGATCTTTTCTTTTTCCTCGTCCGATGTCACACCGGGAGGAATCATTTCACCCTGCTGCAAGTTCCAGAACATGGTTTCGCGGCTGATAGCGCCAGATTGCCATGCGCCAACAAGTGCGGTGAGTTCTGGCCCTGTCATGCCAATCTCGATAAAGTCGGTATTCAGCGTTACGGATTGGTTTGTGCTTACGCCTGCCCACTCTGCCATGATGTTCAACACGCGGGTCAAGCCCTGGCTGATCATGCTGGAAATTGTGGAGAGCACAGCGCCTTCACCAGCATGGCGAAGCTTGACAGTTTCAGCCGCCTCAGCTGCTGATTTCTCGGGCGAGAGCATCCGAGCGCCGATTGCCGCCATCTGGTCTTGCTTGCGATTGATGCGGTTTTCCAGAGCGGACAATCCCTGGCCTGTGAACTCAAGATATTTCGCATCGGCATCTGCTGCTGGGAACACCCAGGCATTAGCAGAGCCTATCGATAGCTTTTCATTCTCGCCAACCTGGTAGCCAGTTACAACAGCAGTGGGCAGGCCAGTAAAGTGAGCGCCATGCTCAAGATCAGCCGTCGATCGGTAATGGCTGAGATTGAGCGCCACCAAGTCATAAATTGGCGGCTTTTGAATCTCGGGGCCATTGTGCGCGGGGCCGAAGAATTGGAACGGGATGTATGGCAGAGGTCGGCCCCTCATCACCGGCACGATGTCCTCACCAACCTGCATCCATGCACCGGATATTCC
>NZ_DAIUFW010000034.1:0-6225 GCF_036844465.1 Methylobacillus sp. | reverse complement strand
CCGCCGCTGGCACGGCGCAGGCGACGTGCGCGGCTACCGCCCGCCCTCGGGCTGGACGGCCTGCGCCGACCTCACCGACATTCACCCCATCACGGGCCGCGCCTTGCCGCGTGCCGTGTGGTGGCTCATCGAGACGAAGGAATAACCGCGATCAGCACCGCGCCCAGGCCGTTCCGTCCTGGGCGCGGTGGACGCAAAAATCCGGGCGCGGCAGTGGCCGCGCCCGGTGTTCAAGGCCACCAGCCGAATCGGCACGCCGCCGCCCTCGCGGCAGCTCAGACGGCGGCGTTGACGTGACCGGGCTTCCCGCCCGGTAATGGCAGGCCCGTATGGGCCTGCAAGCCGTAGCGCCCGCCGTGCGCGGGAATCACCAGCGGTTTTCGGCTTGCCGCGTGCATACCTCGCAGCGTAGGGCCGCGCCCATTTCATCAGAGGCATGTCCGCGTTTCCTGCTTAGAAATCTGGAACGGCCTGGGCGTGTCGGCGCATAGCGCCGCCGGGCTTTCGGGCTACGCCCCGTGCCGTCTTTGCCGTCACGGCCATTCGGCTTCAATCCCTCACGCCTTCGCGCCTGCGGCGCTGCGCGCTTCGCTTGCCTCCAGGGGAAAGCCCTGCGGGCTATCCCCGCCGCGCGCAGCTTGGCGCCCCTCGATGCGGCCGAACCGGCTGCGCCGGATCGGCCCGGCCAGCGCCCCGCCGCGATGGGCGGGGTGCTGGCGAACACGCTGGCGCTTGCTGCGGCAGGTTGTGCAGGTGCGTGCCGTCCTCAACGCTGGCGGTTCCTGCCCATCACGTCACGAAGGACGGTTCACGGACAACCCGCCCGGCATCGCTATGGAGCTTCCACGCCACGCCTCAAGACCGGCGCCGCAAGGTGCGGCAGGGGCGTTCTCGCCTGTCGTCGGGGGGTTGACCTGGCCCGCGTCAGCGGGCGAGCCGGAGAAGCCTTCGGGCGGGGATGCCGAGTCGGCCCCATCTCCTTTCGGAGCGGTTCGGCCCAAGGCGTCCTTGTCTCGTTGTGAATCCTGGCGGTGGCGCGGCTGCGCCTCGGGCTTCATGGCTGCAACCGTCCGGCGAAAACAATTTCCCCTGCGCTGCGCGCATTCCTCGCGCGGCAAATTCTTTTCGCCTCCCGGCTCTCCACTGCGTTGCGACCGCAAGCGGTGCAGCCAGCCCGTCCCCCGCCGGCCGGATCACAACAAGGACGCGATGGGCGCGAACCTTGTTCAACCGAAAGGAGAAAACATCATGGCCAACATCGGCACCTTCACCGCAGACAAAGACGGCTTCACCGGCACGCTTCGCACCCTGACGCTCAACGTCAAGGTCAAGCTGGTTCCCAACGACAAGGGGGACAGCGAGAAAGCCCCGGACTTCCGCGTTCAGGCCGCCAGCCACGATATCGGCGCGGCGTGGAAGAAGACCAGCGAGGCCGGGCGGGACTACCTGTCCGTGACCCTCGATGACCCTTCGTTCCCGGCTCCGGTCTATGCCCGCCTGATTGAAGGCGAGGACGGCACGCACGACCTGATCTGGTCGCGCAGCAAGCCCCAAGCGGCGTGACCGCCGCAGCGCCCCGCCCATTGCGGCGGGGCGTTTTTAGCTCACGGCCCTAGTTTGAGGAATGGCTTCATCAGGCACTGTCAAGTTCTGACTGAAGAACATTACCTCATTACCAACATATCGTCTTTGTGCGGTGTAGTTCAGACCATAGCTCAACGATTGGCTCATGCGATACATGGCACAAATTTCTTCCGCGTTGTCATAAGAAACAACCCAAGGCCATTTGAACTTCTTCTGTTGAATGACTTTGGCAATGGCCGCGTGGTCATCATGCTCGTAGTAATTTCGATACAACCCCTTTCCCTTAACGTAGTATGGGGGGTCGAGGTATATCAGAGATTGTTTTGGCAGAAAATCCGAGCAGCGATTCAGAAGGCGCAATGAATCTTCACGATACACCGATATGTCACTCTGTCGCCGGGCGATTTCACGAATGCGTGAAGCAACAACGTCCTTCTTAAATCTAGCATCCAGCTTGTAGTTCCCGTTCTGACTCTTTCCGCCAATGACGCCTGCCTTGAGAATTCCAGATCGATTCGTCCGATTCATGAATAAAGTCGCAAATCCTTTCTCGACTAGGCTGGCAACGCAATCTTCGCGCAAAATGGTTCGCCATCTAAACCATTCTTCAATGGTAATAGGGGTGGATTCGAGTAAATCAAGAAGCTCAGTTGAATGCTTTGTTACAGCAACCCAAAAAGCGTATACGGCAGGATCAGCATCGTTGATATGGATATGACTTGCGTGCCCATGAAAGAGTAGATCAAGTGCAACGCCTGCCCCGCCAGCGTATGGCTCCAAGTAATGCCCTCCCGTGACACCATTCGTTTCCATTATTTTTGCAATGAATGGAGCAAATGGCGCCTTCCCGCCAGGGTAGCGCAGAGGGCTATACAGTCTGTTTGAGAACATCGTTATACCTTTCTTGGCTTAACTTCCAAGGCGGCCAACTTGGTGACGTCCACAGCATACCCTATGCTCATCACACCGTGAACAGCCGTCTTGAAATTTTCCAAGAATTCGTTAATAAGCACTGGATTGTTATCTGCCCAATGCTTCCAAGGATTGTAGGGCTTGGCTCCAGAGGTGAGCAATTTCTGAAATTCGACACTCTTATAAAAACGCTTAAAAACCTCTCTCGGCTTCTTGGTTCCAGTGTATGCAGCCACCCGCTCCTTCACCTCAACAGAATCCCCGTTGATTGAAAACTCGTTCAAAACCTCGCGAGCTGCATTGGTGAAAACATCTCTTGTGAACTGCAAGTCATTTTTCCAAAATGGATGTGCGGCAGGGAGATTGTACAAGTGCTCGAATACAAGTTGGTCAGGCGGGAGATGCCCGGGCAAGAGAGTCACTGTCTTATAGCTCTTCCCTGTAACTTGAGAGCCTTGATCTGCATCCAGACAGACGATGCTTCTTTCCGAGAACTCAGGGATTTTCTTCTGGATCAACTGAAGATAGTTGGAGCATCCGAGTGACACTTCCGACATCGGGTTTGTGAACTTCTTTATTGGCTGCCTGTACAGCAAAGTTGCAAAAAAGTCTTCAGCCTCTTTATCTTCGAAATAGATATTGATGCGAGGCAGTGAAACTCCAGACGATGTATCGATGGTCTTTGTGTTGATGTCTGCACTAATCTGCGCCCATGACCAGTCTTGCATCACCTGGACATTGCCATAGGTGTTGCTCAAATAAATGGTCTTGTACTTTCTTCTGAACTGGCGACTTTGCTCATATGCATACTCAATCAGAACTGGCGAATGCGAAGTCATGACAACTTGAAGATCCAAGTTCTTGCACTCGCGATCAAGCATCTTCAGTAGATTTACTTGTGCAGTCGGAAATAGCCCAGCATCAGCCTCGTCGATTAAAAGCAAACCGCCTTTATAGTCAGCATAATCTTCCTTCAGCTTTCTGAAAGACATCAAGGCCAATATGATCTGGCCTGCATTGTCCTCACCCGCCGAAACAGAGTCTTGGTCGTAGTTCTCCCCGTGCGCCACCGCAGAACTGATTGTTCCATCAGTCCCTGTTGCAAGCGATGCGTTGCGATTGAGAAGTTCGTTCGTTAGCGCAATGAAATCTTTCTTGTGTTGCTCTAGATAATCAAAGTCGCCTAGCTTGTAGTCTCTGGCCGCGATAGGGTAAAGACGCTTCAAGCTAAGAAAAATCACCGGATGAGTAAAATTCCTGCTCGTGTTGCTGCTTCCGGCCGCTGTACTGTTATTCCTAACCACAGGCCTGGGTGACTTCCCTCTTTTCATCAGCTCAAGTTTGGCGGTCGCAGCCTGATTTGTATATCCATCAAGCAAATCAATGTTCACGGACATGGAGCCGGGGACATCAAACTTTTCGGATATCCTGAAATGGTCACTGTATTGAGACTTGAACATCCCTCCTGCAATCTGCCGGAATGCAAGGGACTCATCCTTGACGTAATCTTTTTCAAAGCTAAAAATTTGCGCAGCTATGCCCAGTATCGAGGACTTTGATGTGCCATTTTTCCCGCAAACAACAGTGATGTAATCGCCGAACTCAACCGCCACATCGTTCAATGCGCGGAATTTCTCGATTGTTAGCTTTTTTAGTTGAGTCTTAGGCATGGTGTGCGGAGTTTGTTTTTAAGTCCCTTGAAGAAACCTATCTTTGGCCGGAATCATCCACAGCCAATTCTTTGAGTTCCTGTCGAACTAACATTAAAAGGTGATCGGCTTTCTGTTCGCTGTCGCCGGAGTACGCCAAGGTCAGCAACGTGAGCGGGTGGATCTTCATCACTTCGCACAGTTCGGCCAGCTTGTGCAAGGTCGGGCTTTTCAGGTCGCGCTCCAGGGTACTCATGTAGGTGCGGCTAGACACGTCAGAGAACGCTTCCTGGCTCAAGCCGCGCGCCTTCCTGACCGTCTTCAATGCCTTCGCCAGCGAGTAAGTTGTTGCCACCTTGGGTTCCCCACAAATACCAAGATGACACCCCATTGCATCCTATAGAGCTACAATCTATAGTGTTCATTCAATGCCTGTGCTTTTACGGAAATCCGTATCGGCGGGTTCCTGTAGAGCCACGGAACCGCATCCGTGCTTGCGCACGAAGGCGCAAATCCGGTTTCGCGGTTCTGCGCTTCGACGTGGAACCGCGTTCGTGCACCATTGGATTTGTGGGATTGCCGACCATGCCGCAGCCGCTCACCACCGCCCCGGAACGCGCGCAACTGCTCGCCAACGGCGAGGCCCGCGCCGCTGGCCGGGCCATCGACCCGGTGCCCGTGGTGCGGCTGTTCACGCCGGACGCGCATGTGACCTGGCTGCTGGCCGCACTCGATCCCGCCGATGGCGACACCGCCTGGGGACTCATCGACCTGGGAATCGGGATGCCGGCGCAGGGAACCGTCAAGCTGTCCGAGCTGGCCGGCATCGTCGGGCCGCGCCAGCAGCCCGTGATGCGCGACCTCTATTTCCGCCCCACGCGCACGCTGTCGGAATACACCCGGCTGGCCGAGCGCGACGGAGCGATCCCGGACTGAATACGGCTTACTGTGACTTTTTCAGTCTGGTGTCATACCGGGTAAGTCTCAATCGGGATTCTTGCGGCGTAGCCCCACCAGTCTGACCCAAATAGACAGGATGCTTGGCGCGGGTCGCGGCAGGCTGGCTTGTGCAGTGTCCCCGGTCGGGGCGCTGCCGCCGCAGCATTGAGACGAATACCGCAACACATCGGAGCCAATCGGTCTTGACAGCCCCATCCGCCTTTGTAACCCATGACGTTCCGACGAGGGCGATGTAGCGCGTAGTTCTTCCGTGGCGGCGAGTCCTGTTCGCAGGAGGAGACGTCATGGTCAATCCTCATCACCTCGCGCATTGGTATCCGACTGCCGCATACCTGTATGTCTTTTGGCTGGATGCGCTCGCGCTCGCTTGGGAGTACCTGCGCAGGCATCCCGACTACCGGCTCGACTGGCTGCGCCGTCATGGCCGGCCTGAAGCAGCGCATCGCTGGGGCTTGCGCCTGCTGGAAGATCCGATGCTGGATGCGCGTGACGCGCATCCGGCCTGGCTGCCTGGTCATGCCGCCGTGGTGCAGCTCTACCCCGACGCTGATCCGCCGCAGGATGCCACCGCCTTCGCGTTCTGGCGCATCCCCGGCCACAAGCAACTGTTCCACGACGGCAAGAAGCTGGCGCTGATCGCGCGCAGCCCAGGCCATTGCCTGCGCTTTGCGCTGGCGCCCGGCCTGGAAGACGGCATGGCCGTGGCCTATGCCCAACGGAGCGGCACTGCCGCGCCTGTGCGCGGTCATGCACGCGGCGCGACCTTCGCTGCCACCACGCCCAGGCCAACACCTTCCGCGCTGCTGGAACTGCACACCTTGCAGGCGCTCGACGCGACCCTCGCGGGCGCGTCCTTGCGCGATGTGGGCGAAGGACTGTTCGGTGCCGACGCTGTGGCCGATTGGTACAGCGACGGCGGCCTGCGCTCGAAGGTGCGCCGCCTGGTGCGGCGCGGCGATGCGCTGATGCGCGGCGGCTATCGCCGCCTAGCACAGCTTCCGCCGCTTGAGAAGGGTCGTTTTGAGGACGACGCAAAACGGCCCTGAGCAGGACAGCTTGGTTTTCTGAGACTGCCTCCATCCGGTCGCGCTGTGTGGCCGGGCGCTTTCAACCGATGGAG
>NZ_DAIUFW010000033.1:0-6964 GCF_036844465.1 Methylobacillus sp. | reverse complement strand
CGTGAAGGCGGCCGTACCGTCGGTGCTGGCGTCGTGGCTAAAATTATTGAGTAAGTGATACCTTGTGATTGCGTCAAGAGATTGGCGCAATCGTCTATGTTGGTAAAGTTTTACAGGCCAGTAGCTCAATTGGCAGAGTATCGGTCTCCAAAACCGAGGGTTGGGGGTTCGAGGCCCTCCTGGCCTGCCATTATTTAAGTGCAAAATATGACCGAAAAGATCAAGCTGGTGATTTCCCTGCTGTTGGTTGCTGCAGGGGTTGCCGGCTTTTATTTGTTGGCAGATCAAGCGCTGGTGGTGCGTATTCTGGCTTTCTTGGCGGGAATTGTATTTGCACTGTTGGTGTTGAAAACGTCTGAAACCGGGCAAGGCGCCTTTGTATTTGCGCGTGAAGCCGTGGTTGAAACCCGTAAGGTCGTCTGGCCTAGCCGTAAGGAAACCATTCAAACCACAGCGGCAGTATTTGGTTTGGTGATTGTTGTGGCTATTTTCCTCTGGGTAGTTGATATGGGCTTCATGTGGGCTGTGAAGCAGCTGATGGGGAGAGGGGCTTAATGAGTAATAATATGCGTTGGTATGCCGTGCAGGCATTTTCGGGTTTTGAAAAGTCTGTCAAAAAAGGGCTGGAAGAGCGTATTGCACGCTCTGATATCGAAGATATGTTCGGCGATATCTTGGTGCCTGTAGAAGAAGTAGTTGAAGTCAAGAACGGCGTTAAAAGCATTACCGAGCGCAAGCTTTATCCCGGCTACGTTCTCGTGCAGATGCAGATGAGCGATCAAAGCTGGCACTTGGTGAAAAGTACTCCAAGAGTAACGGCGTTTATTGGTGGTACTGCCCAGAAGCCGACTCCAATCAAGGACAAGGAAGTTGAAATCATCCTGCAGCGCATGGATGAAAGTAAGAGTAATCCAACGCAAAAGCTTACCTTTGATCGGGGTGAGTCTGTGCGTGTCATTGATGGGCCATTCAAGGATTTCTCTGGCAGTGTTGAAGATATCAACTACGAGAAGAACAAATTGCGTGTGTCCGTCGTCATTTTCGGGCGTGCGACTCCGGTGGAGCTAGACTTCAACCAAGTGGAAAAAGAAGTGTAAGTATTTGAACTGTGTCGTGCCGTTTGGCGCGGCACGGCTTTTTGCACTCTGCTGTTTTGGGTGTGTTAGTGTGATGCGGTGCATCATGTATCTAAACTGGGGAGCTTGCTCAGGCAAGCGCTACTACCCAAATTAGGAGTTAAAGATGGCAAAGAAAGTTATTGGCTATATCAAGCTGCAGATTCCTGCAGGTAAAGCCAACCCAAGTCCTCCTGTTGGTCCTGCACTGGGTCAACGTGGTCTGAATATCATGGAATTCTGCAAGGCGTTCAATGCTGCAACACAAAGCATGGAGCCAGGTTTGCCGATTCCTGTCGTGATTACTGCATTTGCAGACAAGAGCTTCACCTTCGTGATGAAGACTCCTCCTGCCACCATTCTGATCAAAAAGGCTGCGAAAATCGACAAGGGTTCCCCGCGTCCTCATACAGACAAGGTTGGCAAGATCACTCGTGCGCAAGCTGAAGAAATTGCCAAGACCAAGTCTCCTGATTTGACTGCAGCTGATCTGGATGCTGCCGTGCGTACCATTGCTGGTAGCGCACGCAGCATGGGTATTGAAGTGGAGGGTATGTAAATGGCTAAGGTTTCCAAGCGTATTGATGCCTTGCGCGCCAAGGTTGACCGTAACAAGGTATATCCCGTTGCTGACGCGCTGGCGTTGGTGAAAGAGACTGCAACTGCCAAGTTTGATGAATCCGTGGATGCGGTTATCAATCTGGGTATCGATGCGCGTAAGTCTGACCAGTTGGTGCGAGGTGCTCTGGTGCTGCCACACGGTACAGGCAAGACCAAGCGTATTGCTGTATTCGCACAAGGCGCTGCTGCTGAGGCTGCCAAGGCTGCTGGTGCGGATATCGTCGGTTTTGAAGACCTGGCTGAACAAGTCAAGGGAGGCATGCTGGATTTTGATGTTGCGATTGCAACACCAGATGCGATGCGTATCGTTGGTGCGCTGGGCCAGGTGCTCGGTCCGCGTGGTCTGATGCCTAACCCCAAGGTTGGTACAGTGACTCCGGACGTGACTACTGCCGTGAAGAACGCCAAGGCTGGTCAGGTGCAGTACCGTACCGACAAGGGCGGTATCGTGCATTGCACGATCGGTCGCGCTTCTTTCGGTGTTGAAGCGTTACAAGCTAACCTGGCTGCATTGGTGGACGCGCTGAACAAGGCCAAGCCTGCTTCTTCCAAGGGTGTTTACCTGAAGAAGGTCTCCGTTTCCAGCACCATGGGTGCCGGTGTACGCGTAGACCAGTCCAACCTGGCGTAATGAATCAGGCGCCGGCTTGAAGCAGCCGGCGTCGCAAAGAACTTTGGGCCCGTGGCGCAAGCCATGGGGTTATCAAAGACCGTAGGAGCCCAGTCGGGCTTAATGGCGGCAAAACTCTAGCCAAATCCTACGCAGATGGCGTTACCCGGAACAGGATTTTTATTCCTGATGAAAGGTCGCCGTGGGAAGGTGTTTGCGGGAGACTGCAAATGCTTAATTAACGGAAGGAGAAGACCTTGAGTCTTAATCTTGAGCAGAAAAAGGCAGTAGTTGCTGAGGTTAGCGAGCAAGTCGCTCAGGCTCAGGCAATTGTTCTTGCTGAGTATCGTGGCATCGAAGTGGGCGACATGACCAAGTTGCGCGCCGAAGCCAGAAAATCCGGTGTTTACCTGCGTGTTCTGAAGAACACCCTGGTACGTCGCGCTGTCGACGGCACACAGTTTTCTGGGCTGGCGAACGACATGGTGGGCCCGCTGGTATTCGGTATTTCTACCGATCCAGTTGCCGCGGCAAAGGTTCTGAACAATTTTGCCAAAGCCAACGACAAGTTCGTCATCAAGGCTGGCGCTTTGCCGGGCAAGGTACTTGATGCCAAGGGTGTGCAAGCCCTGGCTACCTTGCCAAGCCGTGAAGAGTTGCTGGCTAAGTTGCTCGGCACGATGCAGGCGCCTGTTGCACAGTTTGTACGCACACTCAACGAAGTGCCTACAAAGTTTGCACGCGGTCTTGCAGCTGTGCGCGATCAAAAGCAAGCAGCCTAATCTATATCTTAATTTATCAGGAGTATTAACAAATGGCATTATCCAAAGCAGAAATTCTTGACGCTATTGCGTCCCTGACCGTTCTCGAACTGTCCGAACTGATCAAGGATCTGGAAGAGAAGTTTGGCGTATCCGCAGCTGCTGCAGCTGTTGCAGTAGCTGCTCCAGCCGCTGCTGGCGACGCAGGTTCCGCTGCTGCTGAGAAGACTGAGTTTGACGTAATCCTGGCATCCGCTGGCGACAACAAGGTAAACGTGATCAAGGTTGTTCGCGAACTGACCTCTCTGGGCCTGAAGGAAGCTAAGGACCTGGTTGACGCTGCTCCTAAGGCTGTTAAGGAAGGCGTTTCCAAGGCTGATGCTGAAGCTGCTGCCAAGAAGCTGGAAGAAGCTGGCGCTAAGGCTGAAATCAAGTAATACCGCTGTAAGTATGGTGGATGGGCTGGCAGGAAACTGTCAGCCTTCACCATTTCTAAGAAGTTAGAAGACAGCAGTCCGAGGGGCTGCTGTCTTCTGCCCTCTATCCTCAGGAGATGCTATGAGCTATTCCTTTACCGAAAAGAAACGTCTGCGTAAAAGTTTTGCCCAACGTGAAAGTGTGCAGGAAGTACCTTACCTGCTCGCCATGCAATTGGAATCCTACGCAGCGTTCTTGCAAGCTGATATCAATGTCGACAAGCGTACCGAAGCGGGCTTGCAGGCTGCATTCAGTTCGGTGTTTCCTATCGTCAGCCATTCCGGCAATGCGCGATTGGACTTTGTGAGTTATAACCTTGGTCAAGAGCCGTTCGACGTCAAGGAGTGTCAGCAGCGTGGTCTCACCTATGCTGCGCCTTTGCGTGTCAAGGTTCGTTTGACCATTATGGATAAAGAGGCTTCCAAACCTACCGTCAAGGAGGTGAAGGAGCAGGAAGTCTACATGGGCGAACTGCCGCTCATGACAGAGAATGGTTCTTTTGTGATCAATGGCACCGAGCGTGTCATCGTGTCGCAGTTGCATCGCAGTCCCGGTGTGTTCTTTGAGCATGATCGTGGCAAGACTCACAGCTCGGGTAAGTTGCTGTTTTCCGCACGCATCATCCCTTACCGTGGTTCCTGGCTCGACTTCGAGTTCGACCCCAAGGATTATCTGTATTTCCGTGTTGACCGCCGCCGCAAGATGCCGGTCACCATCCTCCTGAAGGCATTGGGCTATACTCCAGAGCAGATTCTGGCAACATTTTACGATTTTGATACCTTCCATCTGGCGAAGAAGGGTGTGCAGTTCGAGCTGGTGCCCGAGCGCCTGCGCGGTGAAGTCGCCAAGTTCGATATCCTGGACAAGGACGGCAAGGTTATTGTTGCCAAGGACAAGCGCATTACCGTCAAGCATATCCGCGATATGGAAAAGGCTGGTATCAACAAGATCACCGTGCCTGACGAATTCCTGCTGGGTCGTTCGCTGGCTGCCAATATCATTGACAAGTCCACCGGTGAAGTTGTGGCCAATGCCAATGATGAAGTCACTGAAAGTTTGCTGGAGAAGCTGCGCGAAGCAGAAGTGGCGAAGATCAATACGCTGTATGCGAATGATCTCGATCATGGCGACTATATCTCGCAAACATTACGCATTGATGAAATTCCAGATGAGTACAGCGCCCGCGTTGCCATCTACCGTATGATGCGTCCTGGTGAGCCACCTACCGAAGAAGCCGTGCAGGCCTTGTTCGAAGGTTTGTTCTTCAATGAAGAGCGCTATGACCTGTCTTCCGTTGGTCGCATGAAGTTCAACCGCCGTGCCTTCCCTGAAAAAATCGAGGAGCGCACTGCTGCCTGGTTGCGCCGTTTCTATGAGAAGGTCGGCCCGCAAGGCGCCGAAGGTACAGGTACACTGTCCAATGACGATGTCTTGGCCGTCATCGCTGTATTGATCGAACTGCGCAATGGTCGCGGCGAAATTGATGATATCGATCACTTGGGTAATCGTCGTATCCGTTCGGTCGGTGAATTGGCGGAGAACCAGTTCCGCGCTGGTCTGGTGCGCGTCGAGCGTGCCGTGAAGGAGCGACTGTCGCAAGCTGAGTCCGACAATCTGATGCCGCACGATCTGATCAATGCGAAACCGGTATCGAGCGCAATCCGCGAATTCTTTGGCTCTTCGCAACTCTCCCAGTTTATGGATCAGACCAACCCATTGTCCGAGATCACGCACAAGCGTCGTGTCTCTGCTCTTGGCCCAGGTGGTTTGACCCGCGAACGTGCCGGTTTTGAAGTACGTGACGTACATTCCACGCACTATGGCCGTGTTTGCCCGATTGAGACGCCTGAAGGTCCGAACATCGGTCTGATCAACTCGCTGGCGTTGTATTCCCGCACCAACCAATATGGTTTCCTGGAAACACCGTATCGTCGCGTGGATAACAACAAGGTATCAGATACCATTGATTACCTATCCGCGATTGAGGAAAGCCAGTACATGATCGCCCAGGCGAATTCTGAACTGGACAAGAATGGCAAGTTCAAGGAAGAACTGGTTTCCGCGCGTTATCACAACGAATTTACATTGGCCCAACCAGACCGCGTGCAATATATGGACGTGGCGCCAGGCCAGATCGTATCTGTTGCTGCTTCGCTGATTCCATTCCTGGAGCATGATGATGCAAACCGTGCCTTGATGGGTGCCAACATGCAACGTCAGGCTGTGCCATGTCTGCGTGCCGAGAAGGCCGTAGTTGGTACTGGCATTGAGCGTACCGTGGCTGTTGACTCCGGCACTGTAGTGACTGCGCGTCGTGGCGGTGTGGTCGACTATGTCGATTCCAGCCGTATCGTGGTGCGCGTGCATGACGAAGAAGCTGCTGCTGGCGAAGTCGGCGTGGACATTTACAACCTGACCAAGTACACCCGCTCCAACCAGAATACCAATATCAACCAGCGTCCGCTGGTTAATGTTGGTGACGTGCTGGCACGTGGCGATGTGATTGCCGACGGTGCTTCCACCGATATGGGTGAATTGGCGCTGGGCCAGAACATGCTGGTCGCGTTCATGCCATGGAACGGTTATAACTTCGAGGATTCGATCCTGATTTCCGAGCGTGTAGTGGCGGATGACCGCTATACCTCCATCCATATCGAAGAGTTGTCCGTTGTTGCACGCGACACCAAGCTGGGTGCGGAAGAAATCACACGTGATATTTCCAATCTGTCCGAGCGCATGCTGGGTCGTCTGGATGACTCCGGCATCATTTATATCGGCGCTGAAGTCGACGCTGGCGATGTGCTGGTCGGCAAGGTAACGCCTAAGGGTGAAACCCAACTGACTCCGGAAGAGAAGCTGCTGCGCGCGATCTTCGGCGAAAAGGCATCTGATGTAAAGGATACCTCTCTGCGCGTGCCGTCCGGCATGTCCGGCACTGTGATAGACGTACAAGTCTTCACGCGTGAAGGGATTGATCGCGATGCGCGTGCGCAACAGATCATTGATTCGCAATTGGGTGATTACAAGCAAGACCTGGCTGACCAGATGCGTATCGTGGAAGATGATACCTTTGGCCGTATTCGCCGCCTGATCGAGGGCAAGACTGCCACCGGTGGTCCACAAAAGCTCAAGAAGGGCGAAACCATTACTGCTGCCTACCTGGACAGCTTGGCTCGCTACGACTGGTTCGATATCCGTCTGAGCGAGGAAGATGTGGCGCGTCAGCTGGAGCAACTGCGCGACAGCCTTTCCCAGGCGCGTATTGAGTTCGACAACAAGTTCGAAGAGAAGAAGCGCAAGCTGACCCAGGGCGATGAACTGCCTCCAGGCGTGCAGAAGATGGTCAAGGTCTACCTGGCCGTCAAGCGCCGTATCCAGCC
>NZ_DAIUFW010000032.1:0-7323 GCF_036844465.1 Methylobacillus sp. | reverse complement strand
AGTTACGACAGTTTCCTGCCGAATGACCGTTTACACAAAAATTCTTACACCCTCGATCGGCAGCATCCTTCTTCCGAGCTAAGTCTGCGATTTTGGTCAAGACTTCATTTCTGTGAATTTCATCTGAGTATCGTTTGGCCTCAAAGCAGACAGAATCGCTAGGCATTGCTGCGTCACCATCTACTCCTCCCTGCAATCCACTAGCGGCCAGGCGAAACGGAATCCTAGTTAAATTCGTCAGGACGACACGAATGAGTCCTTCAAACCCGTTGGTCCCTGTGGCTTTGAGTGATAAAAGCCCAGCTTTGACAACTCCAAGGTGCTGTTTGTATTCATTCATGATGGCACTGCCTATATACTCCTCAAAGAATATCTGTGATTGTGAGAGAGCATTAGCCACAAGTAAGGCTTTAGATGATGTCAAAGCCCCATGCGCGGATGTCTCTGGTCAGTCTTCACCGGGTATTAGTTTCATTTTGATCGAAAACTACCGATAACACAGATAGATAATAAACGAATTACATCCTTGCTTGCTGCTTCACGAACCATGCTAATCCAGGCTCGCTGTTCACTTATCCTTGATTCTTAAGTTCTAGGCCACGAATTACACTCGACTGATCGAGAGAGATGGCACGCATGACCTAGTTGAGTCCCCGATGCAGTTTACGCTCCGATCAATCTATGATCCGAAACGCTATCAGTCATTGTTTACTTGATGGAGTGCTTATGGATTTCTTCAGAAATATTGCCAAAATGGTGAGCGACAATAAAATCCCGTTCTATTGGATCTTTGACTGCAAAGGGAATTTTAGAGAACTCTGAATAATCCATGCCATTAAAGTTTGGGGCCAGATTCGTATTCTACGATTCAGTACAGAACATTAAAGTTCTGGACTGCCACGATTAATGAACATCGGATGATATGTTTGACGCACATCGTTACCGATTGTAAGCTTGGGAGTAAACTAAAAGCTACGGATTACCGAGCTCTGGCTGTATCTGCAAGCTAAATGTGACTTGTTTACTTGCGGGAGGTGAATTGAGAGCGGCGATGTAGCTAGCTCCAAGCGAGCTGTCCATCAGGTGACAACGGGAATAAAAATAATTGTGGTTGCAAGGGGATGGGGAACATGATGGGAAATGTTGCATGACTGCGGATTGGCGCGAGATCGCTGCACCAATAGCATCGACGTTTGCCACCGCTGCGGTTGTTGCGCAAGGACCTGTTATTCCTCCACAGCAACAGCTACTCTTGTACTCGCCTAATCAATGGGAAGACTTCGTTCAGGAGTGGGCTCATTACTGCCTGAAGAAACAATACAGCCAAGTTCAGCGCTTTACCGGTTCTGGTGATCGCGGTATCGATATCGCCGGCTTCACAGATGACAAGAAACTGCAAGGCGTCTGGGACAACTACCAGTGCAAGCACTACGATAACGCGCTACGACCGACTAACGTCTGGGTCGAAATCGGGAAGATGATTTGGTACTCGTACCAGAAAGAGTACACCCCCCCTCGACGCTACTACTTTGTCGCACCCAAGGGCGCCGGCACATCGTTGACAGCTCTCTTGGCTGATGCAGCGAAGTTGCGCGAAGAGTTGATTGCCAACTGGGAGAAGTATGTTCAGAAGGCGATCACTAAATCGCAAGAGATCCCATTGGAAGAGCCACTTCTTGCGTACGTGAACGCTTTTGATTTCTCGATTTTTGATGCAAAAACATCGTTGCAGTTGGTGGCTGATCATCGAATTTCACCTGCTCATGCGGCGCGCTTTGGCGGAGGCTTAAAGCCCCGCCCAGATGCGGCCAAACCTCCTGCGGAGATTGCTACTGAGGAAAGCAGATATGTCACACAGCTACTCGTCGCCTATGCTGACCATCTCAAAAAACCTGTTGTCAGTCCAGATGATTTGGCAACGACGACGAAATTGAAGGATCACTTTCATCGCCAGCGAGAAGCGTTTTACCACGCAGAAGCGCTGCGGTTGTTCGCCCGTGACTCGGTGCCTGTGGGTGTCTTCGAATCACTTCAAGAAGATATTTATGATGGCGTGGTTGATGTGCATGATGCAGGTCATTCTGATGGATATGTTCGAGTCTGCGCGGTGACTAAGGCGGCACGCGACCTTCAAATCACCGCAAACGCCCTAATTTCCTGCGTCAAGCCAAAAGACCGAGACGGCATCTGTCATCAACTTGCAAATGAGGATCGCCTGAAGTGGACCCAATCATGAAGCAACCTGGGTACCCAGCGACTTTCAATAGTCCCCTTGAGGCAGGTATGCGATCAGTGGCGCTACTGGGCGCAGCTTTTCCGCAAATCTACGACTTACAACGACTGGTGGCGTTCGACTTCCTTCTCGTCCACACCGGAGATGTTGGTGGGCCCGATAGCCTTCATCCGCCTACCCCGTATCGCTCGGCAGAATTGTTGGTGCGGCGAAAGTTGGTTGAGGACGCGCTGCTATTGATGATGACCCGTGACCTTGTCCAAAGGGAGGTCACCTCAGATGGCATCAAGTACGGTGCAGGGGAAAACGCTGCAATGTTTTTGGCCTCATTATCTACGAACTATTTTTTTGCAATGAAAGAGCGTGCATCCTGGCTTGTCGAGACCTTCGGTCATTACTCAGATCAAGAGTTTCGGGGGGTACTTCGCCAATTCTTTGATGACTGGGTTGAAGAGTTTCAAAGCATTGAACGCAGCATGGGAGGCGCGTAGTGGCCAATCCAAGCAAGGGTTTCCAATTACGCTTTCTCGGCTATTTCGGCCCACAGAAAGAACCTGCCACAGTTACGTTTGGCCCAGGCTTGAATGTTCTTTATGGCGCGTCGGATACCGGTAAATCCTTTATTGTAGAAACCGTCGACTTCATGTTGGGTGGAAAGCCGCCTTTGCGTGAAATCACAGAGCGCCTTGGATATGACCGCATTCTTCTAGGGATTGAGACCCTGGCTGGAGAGCTGTTCACCATTCATCGCAGCACGGACGGTGGCAGTTTCATGCTCTACGAGGGTTTGCACAAGCAGCCGCCCGAGGGCGATTTAGAGGCTAAAACCCTCTCTGAAATCCATAGCGACCGCAACGAGGCGAATCTTTCATCGTTCCTGCTTGAGCTGTCCGGCCTCTCTAGAAAGCGGGTTCGGAAGAACGCGCGTGGTGAAACCAACAGCCTGAGCTTTCGAAATATTGCACGCCTGCTGATCGTCACTGAAACTGAGATTACCCAGCAGAGGTCGCCTTTACTGGACGGGAATTACACAGCGGATACGGCTAATACCTCGACATTTAAGCTCCTGCTGACAGGAATTGACGATTCCGCGCTCGTGAGTACCGCCGCCCGCGAACCTGAAGAGCTATCTCGAGAGGCGCAGCTTCAACTCCTAGATCAGCTGTTAGATGACTACAATGACCAACTCAAGGAAATAGCCAAGCACCCGAGTGAGCTGGAAGCGCAGCTTGAGAAAATTGAAACCTCACTCAGGCAACATGCTGCGCAGTTGAATGCTACCGAATCATCGTTCCAGGAGAAGGCGGGACGTCGTCGCGAATTGCGCAAAAAGCTAGAAGAAGGTCGAGACCGTCGAAGCGACATTGCCGGGTTGCTGGAAAGGTTCGGCCTTCTGGATCGGCATTACGCCTCTGATATCGAGAGGTTGCGAGCCATTGAAGAAGGTGGAACATTATTCAGCGTCCTAGGTAAGACCGCTTGCCCATTATGTGGGTCTGATCCCGCGCATCATCGGAATGGTGATATTTGTGAAGGGAATACCGATACCGTTATTGAAGCGGCCCGAAAGGAAATCGGCAAGATCGAAATACTCCGTAGTGAGCTTGCCGTTACGGTTCGCGAGCTGACCCGCGAGGGCGCAAGCTTCGATCGTCGGATGCCATTAGTCGTGGCGGAGCTAGATGAATTGTCTGGTTCGGTTGATAGCTTGATAGTGCCGAAACTTGCCAAGTTGAGAGCTTCGTACTCGGAACTTAACGATAAGCGGGCAGAGGTGCGCGAAGCATTGGGTCTCTATGCGACGGTTCAAGACATGGAGCGCAGGCGTACTGATCTTGAAAAGGTTCAAGATGCTATCGCTAAGCCACAGACCGTCACGAGTACCGTCCCGACTGCGGCTGCAGACGCCTTTGCGCAAAGTGTAGAGACTATTCTTGGTGATTGGCACTTCCCAGAGGCTGGTCGCGTCCATTTTGACCCCAATACTCGCGACTTGGTCATTGCCGGAAAGCCGAGGGGAGCTCGTGGAAAAGGTTTACGGGCGATTACACATGCTGCCTTCACCCTCGGCTTGCTCGCCCATTGTCGATCCAGCCACATTCCGCATCCGGGGTTTGTCATTCTCGACTCACCGTTGCTTGCCTATCGTGAACCAGACGGGAAAGAGGATGATTTGCGCGGCACTGACCTAAAGGAGCAATTCTACGGCTATTTGCAAGCACTGCCAAAAGACCGACAGGTTATTGTCGTCGAGAACACCGATCCGCCTGATGCTATCAAGAACCTCGAACAGGTGGAGATGTTCAGCAAGAATCCGTATGGCGGACGATATGGATTATTCCCTTACGACCCGAGTTCAAAGATGAGTGACGAGTAGTATGGCTTCTCTAAGTAAAAAGCAGCAGGAGAATGACGGGAAGGGAGTCACTGTAATGTTTGGGAGGCCGACAACGTTGCGAGCCAGCATCCCTGACAATACTGTTCTCATTGTTCCCAATACCGACAAATGGAACGATTTCCAACTTCGCACCAGGATTGATATCCGCATTCGATTGATTGGGGATAAGAATGACTACGATACTTACGGTTTTATAGGTTTCATCAATAGCTCATCTGAGACACCCAATGGTGTGGTTCTACTTGAGAAATTGCTGGAGGGAACAAATGAGTTGATATTGCCCACGAATGATACGCACAGATTTTTCACCATGCTTCCCGGCATGGATGACTACCGTAATATTGTGCGCCGATTTGGCCCTAAGAAATCCGTAGAAATCCTGATAGCGATGCGAGAGTTAGTTGCTCTCAACGAGTTCAAATCGACCGCTAACTGGCTAGCTCTAGCGGAGGGTTCCGAAGTTTTTCAGAAGTCCTTTGTTCGAAATGCAGAGTCCTATTTTGCCTACAAGAATGCAGGTTCAATCTTGAGAGGGCTGGAATCCGAAGAATTTCGAAAACTTTCAAGTGCGTTTGATATTCAATTTCAACTATCGGGTTGCCAGAATCCACATCACTTAACTTTTCGCTTTGATCATGAAGCGGATCTGCCCAAGCGAATTGCCGTAATCATTGGCAAAAACGGAGTGGGTAAAAGCCAGACTTTGGGAAGAATTGTTCAAGGGGCATTGAAAGCTGACAATACACTGATTGATGGGGATACCGAAAGGCGTGTCCTCGTAAACCGTATTCTTGCATTCGCGCCGACGAACGAGGCCGGCTCTGTATTTCCATCAAGTCGTCAAAGGCGGCCGCGTGTCTGGTATCGGCGTTTTTCGCTCAACCGCTCCAGCCGCACCCAACGTGAGGCTGGTGTCTCTGACCTGATTATTCAACTCGTAAGATCGGAAGAAAGCCTTGGAGCAAGCTCAAGATGGGACATTTTTCTCAGCGCGATCAAAGTAATTGATAACTGGAAACAGCTCTGCCTACCCGACAAGAATGACGTAGAGCAATATTATTCTCTTGAACGACTGAGATATGGCGCTGAAAAACAAAAGCTTGAGAAGTTTTCAGCAATTGATACGCGCCTCGATCCGGTTCGAGTGGTCGATGACATTGGCTATCCTCTGAGCAGCGGCGAGATTTCTTTTCTTCGCTTCGCGGCTCAGGCAAGCCTATACGTGGAAAATGGGTCACTACTGTTGCTAGACGAACCTGAAACCCATCTTCATCCGAATTTCGTTAGTCAGTTTGTTGCCTTACTGGACAGCATTCTTGATCAAAGCGGTTCAGCTGCGATCATTGCTACCCATTCCGTTTATTTCGTTCGAGAGGTATTTCAAGAGCAGGTAACTGTTTTACGAAAGGATCAACAAGGTAATGTGGTGACAGAACTCCCGACCCTGCGGACTTTTGGAGCGGATGTGGGTGCTATTTCATACTTCGTTTTTGGAGAAGACGAGCCATCGCGGCTCGCCACCTCGGTCGAAAGTAGGTTGCGCGAGAGATATAAAAACTGGCAGGATTTGTATGCTCGCTACAAGGATGATTTGTCGCTGGAAATGCTGGGCTCCTTGAGGGAGTCAATTGAGGCGAAGGACGAACAGTGAACAGGATACCGCGTCCAATAATAAATGATCACGCTGCTTTGCAGGCGCTTGCAGGTAACGAAGGAGTGGAAAGTTATCCTCATTTGCATGGGGCGGTAGCCGACATTCTGCAAGGTTATACTCAATATGATGCTGCTAGCGGCAACGCCTTCAATGTCTCACACGTAAATGTTACGCTTGTGATCGAGAAATATTTGAAGGCACATTATAAAAGTCCACCTAAAGACCTAAAGCATATAAAGGCAATGCGTAAGGACACGGGGCATCGTGCCTGTCCTATGTGCGGATCACTTCACTCCGGAACCCTAGACCACTTGCTGCCGCAGAGCAGTCATGGTGCATTTGTGGTTTTTTCTCACAATCTTGTACCAGCTTGTAAATGCAACAGCCAGCGCAAGACTACCTTACTGGGACTAAATGCGGGCGAGCGTATCCTGCATCCGTACTTTGATGACTGCCTAAGTGAAAGACTGGTTGTGGCCAGCTTCGAGGATCTTGGACTGATACCTAAGGTCGGACTTAAGCTTTGTGTTGACGATAAACATCCGGACTATGCCGCCATTGCTTTCCACTTTCGCAACATTGTTCAGCAAACCACTGTCACTGGCTATCTTCGGGATAAGTGGATCGATCTATTCCGCAAACCAAGTTTGGTCGTGAGGGAGCTAAAACACAATCCGCCGACAGTTGACGCTCTCAGGGAAATATTGGTAGAGGAGCTTGCACTGCTTGATGACGCACATAAGGGCAAAAATAATTGGAACTCAATATTTGTTGCGGGCCTGTTGGAGACAGGTGTGACGAATTGGCTGTTTCAGCAGTTCGATATGCCGGGCAGGTTGCCGGATACTCCCCTGAGTTAGCTGTGACTGGAGCATTTAGCTTGTCTTAGTTTCCTGTAAAACTTTTTCCAATGTTGGGACCGGATCCTTTATAGCAGGAGTAGTGAATCGCCCCTACTATCCTAGACAGTCGCCAGCCCCTCGAAATAACGCTTTTCATACTCTACTGGCGATAGGCCATTATTGAAACTGTGTCGAC
>NZ_DAIUFW010000031.1:0-7375 GCF_036844465.1 Methylobacillus sp. | reverse complement strand
TCAGCTCTTTTAACCAACTCTACTTCTGACCTCTGCTAAAAATGGGGTGATTACCATACCAAGGGGTCAGGAGTTCGAATCTCTTCGGGCGCGCCATATAATCAAAGACTTAGGCCACCAGCTCGGTGGCCTTTTTCTTTTCCGTAGTAAAAACGTCAGTGGTTTCCGCAAAGCGAAGACCTACACGACGATTTACCCACTGTGCCAGATGCTCGGTTGATAGGTGTGCATAACGTTGCACCATCTCTGCCGATGCCCAGCCGCCAAGTTCCTGTAGCACATTCAACGGCGTTCCATCTTGAGCATGCCAGCTTGCCCATGTATGCCTTAGATCGTGCCACCGGAAGCCCGGAGCTATTCCGGCCGTGTTTACTGCCTCCCGCCAAGCTTTGGTCGAAGTTTGCGTGACAGGTTTACTACGATAGGGAAATAACCAAGTCTCATGTTTCCCTTTTTGCCCCTTAAGGATGATTACCGCCTCATTCGACAACGGGATGCGATTTGGCGTTTTTCCGTTACTTAACCATTCCCTGAAAGAAAATCGCTGCGATGCCGGTTTATTCCCCCAAGCTTTAGCAAGGTCAGAGACCAGGCTCATGTTGGACCCAAAGTTTATAAGCACCGATTGAGTGGTTTTTCCAGGGGCGCTCAAGATATGTATTGCTTCAGGTACATACTACTTTTCAGGGACGCATTGGCTGACTGAAGACTTACTTTACGCAGTCGATTACGCATTCAAGGTTGATCCATTTCGAAAGGATTTAATTCGTGATTTGCTGATTTGCGAAACAAATAAGGATCTATTGTTTGTTGATATGAGCCAGATTAATTTTGGGGCTGTAGTAGATAAGCTTATCCCAATGTGTCATCGTCACCTTGACTATCATAAGTAAGACCACTGTACTGTAGGAAGTGACATCCTTCTTCAAATGAGGAAGGTTTTGGTCGGTCATCTCTCGCGGAGAATTTCGCACGCCCCCCATAGCGTTTCCTGCCCATGACACTTTGTATAAGTTTGTGTGCTGTGTCTAAATGTTTAGGTTTTGTGGAGATAAACCCTATAGGTATCCATAGACCATTACTTCCAGGAGGGGATAAATGGTAAATCGCTACCATAAAAGCAGTAGGGTACAACAGTAACTCGACTCTACCAGCCATCAATGGCCCTTCGTTTATCGACGGGCGCGAGAAATGAAGTTCGTTTAAAAAGGGAACTCGAAACATGGCCATGACATCATTCTCTTGGCCCTGCTCAGCATTGGCAAAAAGGAATGGTGAATCAGAATTCCCAGAAAGTTTAAGGACGTTAGTGAACTCTGCCACTGCTTTGGCAAAGGACTCTCCTCGACCCCAAAGCTCATAATCAGGGGCAAGCCATGCCAAAGAAGTAAGAAGTTTTCCATGTCGGCGCTTACCCTCACGTCTGTCTCGAATACGGCTAACAACCCGCTCCACGTTTCCATGTAGATAAATATTTCCGAAGAATGGGTCAATGCCTTTGGGGTACTTCACATGCTGACTAACGTGTACGTCAGCAAGATAGCCAGCCAAATCAAACTTCTTACCGGTCAAGTATTGCCCCATCAGTTTCAGGTCGAAGGTTTCGATGAATTCTTCTAATCCCGGCACCGCAAGTGAGATAGTTTTGGGAATGATTGCAGTCACCTGTTCGTTTAAGAACTGGACCAAATCAGGCGGAGCAATTCGCTCGAAGGTTTCATCTACCCTTCTCTCTACTTGGCAATACTGATCAATCGAAAATGAAACGGGGATGGGTAGATAGCTACGTCTTTTACTTTCAATGTCTTCAACGGAGTGAACGCCATAGGATTTGTCTCTCAAGTCGTCTCGCATTGAAGCTATTTCAGGGTAACGATTCCTATAAGCTTGCCTTGCCCTTTCTTTGCTCTGCCCAAGAATCTCGTCATCCGCATTCAACTTGATGATGTTGTCGGTGATTAGCTCCCCAGCCACGGAACGCAACGGGGTAAAGGAAATCAGGTCAAAAGTGACGGTATCCTTCTTGAGCTCAACCTTATTGAATCGAGGGTGATCACCACCAGCTTCTTCAAAGCGTTCTATGGCGAAAGCACTGAGTTGGATATCTTCGTCTACTAAGTCTATAAGACCTTGGCGGGACAATGACTCCACTACAGACAAAGCTTCACTATCAGTAAAACCAAAGTAGTCCCTGAATGCTGGAATTGAAACCCTATCGCAGACTCGTAGCAAACGAAGCACAAACTCAGTGACAACAGGCAAGCGCTCATCAAGTGCGATGTATGCTTCAACCCGAAAAGTTTCAATTGGCAGACCAAACGTAACGCGATTGAATTCTGTAGGTATAGTCATTTATTACCCCTGAAACTGCTTGCCGGAGAGAATGTTGGCTTGACCAGCATCTGTAAGTGCCCGAATCTTTGTCAGTGTCCTACCTAGAGGTAGCTGCGAATTCTTTCCACCCCACATTTTTGTAGAGCCCACAATAAATAACCGCTCCATCGCACGAGACATAGCCACATTCACACGATTGGAGCTATTTAAAAACCCTGGGGACTGTTTTAAATTATTACGAACTGTGGATAAGATGATGATTCGGTTCTCTTTACCTTGGTAGCTATCTACAGTATCCACTTTGACCAGCCGGCGAGCATCTCCAAGCCAAGTTGCCTCAGCTTTCATCTGGTCAATAATCTGTCGTTGCTTGCTGTACATGCAAATGATTCCAATCGGAGGTTCCTGTGGTTGCAGGTCTTCCTTAAGAAATGCCATGAAATCATCGGATTCAATAATCTGCTGAAGGAGGCTCATGACAATCCGAGCCTCAGTAGTATTCCAAGTATCTTCCCTATTCTCCGAAGTTTGCTGGTAGGCACGCTCTCCAAGAGAGGCGGTATCAATCCAAGTTACCTGTTTAGATAAATGCTCCGGAAGAAGATCATAATAATCAGGTGGCTCGCCACGACCTGTCTCAAGTTCTCCTCTGTAAAAACATGAAGAAACAACCTCACCAATGACCGGGGCCATTCGATACTGACTTAAGAGCGTGGTGCCTACCTTCTTGCCATAAGTGGAATCAAAGATACGTTCAAAGTCGCTACTAAATAATGGAGAGCTCTCCTGTACGGAAAATCGTTGGCAGATTGCATCCTTAACCTCTTCGGAGAATGTCGGCGGCAACTGATGATGGTCACCGACAAGTAGTATTCGGTGACCAGCCTGCATGGCAACAGCCAGTTCACTTGGAGCTGCTCGACCAGCTTCGTCAATAATGACCCAATCAAAAATGTTCTGTACGACACCTGCGCCTCGATAACCAATGCCAACCAAGGTACCCGCTACTACAGTACGAGACTTAGCCAGAAATTCTGCAAAATTTGCATCTGGGGACCCTAGAGCCGTAACCCACTCATCCGATAGCCGAATCAATCGAGAGAGCCGCTCAACAGCATCTTTTGAACGTACCTCATACTTATCGACCAGGCTCTGTTGGATCAGAGCGACAGTCTTCGCAGGCTCGTGTTCGTTTCCTTCATCGTATAGGTCAGAAGCAATGTCATAGAAAGTCTCATGCAGAGCTCGAATTCTTGCTTCAAGTCCTTGGTCGGCTTTTTCATTTTCTGCAAGCCTCCGTTCTTCCAGTTTGGCGATACGCTCACCGAGTGTCGCAAGGCGTAAATGTAAATCGACAAATTCTATTGCGAAGTTACGCGGCAGCCCCAATGTCGATGCAAGGCCAACAATTCTTTCTTTTTGTTCCGCCTTAAATCGCTCTCGGTAAGCCTGTTCAATTGAACTGGCATGCAGATGCCTGATAGAGTCTGATACGGCTGATTCGCTACCGAGACGTACTGCATTGAACTCCACGCCTTTGCTTCGGCATAACTCAAGTCCTTTTTCTAATGCATTATTTACTGCCTCATGTGCTTGGCTAACGAGAAGAATGCGGCGCGCACTTTCCTTGGTCATTAGATAGTGCAGAAGGGATGCAATAAACCAAGTCTTTCCAGTTCCTGGGGGCCCCTGAAGCAAGCTGATGGGGCCACTGCTCAGCACTTTGCGAAAAGCTTCCCTCTGACTGGGATTTAGCTTTTTATTACCTTCTGAGTAAACATCAAGGTCATCGTCATTTGGTTGGGTATATTCGTTAGGCAACAAGAATTCGGACTGCTGCCGCTCGAAGTAATTGATAAGACCTGGAACGACAGCCTTGTCTCCAAGGATTCGGTCCACAGCAAACCGCCTACGAGTAAATGATCCTTTTTCAAGGTTGCTAATTAGACGGAGTTTGCTCCCAATCTTAAAGTTAGCTTTTAGGTGCGGTTTATCTATTGCCAGTTCGGCCAATTCACCAAAGGTGGTTTCCTCCAGATTGAGCTGCCCGCATGGTCGCCAAACACCATCAGTACCTTGGCTTTCGATAATGACCATATCGGACCTATCGTAGTCAATCACACCTTTGTCGGCATGGTAGGGAACAAGGACTTGGCCCCTGAGGGAAGGGTTTTCACGCTTCTCACCTGCAATAGTTACAACAGTAAGAGCATCCTCCTCAGCATCCAAAAGTGCTTTCCAGAGCTCAGGTAATGGGACGTTTAAATGGCTGGAGGCAGGATATTCAATATCTTCAGCTTCACTTTGCGACGTTGGAAATGGTGATGCGTCGACCTTCCGCTCTTCGGCATCTTCAGCGACTGGCGATGGCTTTGGAATTTTGCGTTGGATTTTCTCGTTTTGCAGCAGGAGCTGAGCAAGTTCGCGGACATCGGAAACCAACCCCTCTACCAAGTTAATTTTGACCGGAATCTGTACATCTCCCAACGTCTGTGACCGGAGCAAGGCACTTTGGGATATTGAAGTTGCGCGGGCAAACTCCGCAGAATCATTAGCAAGACTCCAGGAAAACGACAGCTGTCTACCAATGCCTGTTATCCAGAAACGCAGGCATCCCTCATATTTGGTATCCGGTCTTGCTTCAACATGAAAGACTCCGTTGTCCGGGCGCATTGGCCCCGGAATCAAGCCTGCATTCCCCAGGCCTTGTATGACCACGTTTACTTCTGGAACATCTTCACCAACAGCATCTATCCCCCTTGTCACAGCTCTTGATAAGGGCTCAAGGGTCGACAGGGTCTTTTGTTCAAGGAGGTTTGAAATCTCTTCGTAAATCCGAGGGATGGGGTACTCTCCCGAACTCGGATTTTCTCTCGTCGTTCCCAGCACTTCAGTCAGGATGGCCGCAATGCTGTATCTATCTCGCTCGAACGGTGTAAGGGCCTTGTAATTGGCTGGCAAATAAGCCGTCGTGTAATGATCTGCCGCCCCTAAATGAAAATCCAGGACATCAATAAGGGTCACAGACCCATCATCACTTACGATGATGTTCTGAGGATGCATATCGCCGTGGGCAAGTTCAAGCGCATGGATTCGCTCAAGGACATCTAAAGCCGACCGGCTAAATGCCATTCTTTCTTCAAAAGATGGATCTCCATCCAACCAATCTGACAAAGTCTTTCCATCTACCCACTCAAGCACAAGCAAGAGGCTACCGCGTGACAAACCGAAATCAAAAATCTTGGGAAGTCCGCGCAAGCCAGACCCTTTGATGGTTCGGGCACGTTCGAGAAATGAGATTAGCCGAACGGCTTGGTCCGGTTTCTTAGGGTCTGGAGCAACCCTGAACCAAACCTTTACCAGCTTGGCAACACCATTCTCTTCAGATTTAAAGAACCAAGCATCATCAGTGTCGGATAAAGTTTCTGTTTCTTCATAGTCCCGGTCACGAGTAGTCGCCTTAAAGGCATCAAAAGCGGTGAAGTCGATGATGCCTTCCTGCTTTCGCGCAGTTGCGGCATTGAACGCTTCAAGCATCTCTCTGGCATTGTTGAATCTTGCCCCGGGCTCTTTGTTAAGCGACTTCTTAATGAACTCAGACAGTGCACCATCAAGCGGATCATTTGCCTGAGGGGACCATTCATAGATCCCTCCGACCTTAGGTGGCTTATCCCCAAATAAGATCAGATGGACCAAGGCACCTAACATGAACACATCACGTCGATAAGGCGTGGCAGCAGGCACTTCGGCAGAGTCTTCTGGCAGGTTTGATTGCTCGACTTTTACCTTTTCACGGAAAGCCCCAACTGTCTTCATCTCAGGGTAATAAGCGGCTGAAAATCCGGACAACACAACTTTGGCCGGTCTATCGAACCAAATGCTGTGATCACCTACATCGCGGTGAGCAACCCTAAGATCATGTAAATCAGCAAACTTAGAAAGTAAAGCTTTGCAGAGAGTCAGCCGCTCTTCAGGAGATAGCTTCGGTAATACGCTGTGGGTAAACTCGGCAAGGCGAGTCACCTTGCTTGGTAAGAAAAATAACTCCGAAAAGTTCAGTGTGACGTCATTTGGAGTTTTACGGGAAACTGGTCGAAGAAGACTTGGCGACAATTCATCGTTTCGTTCGGAGACATAATCATAAATTCGCTGCTCTCTAAGGCCAATGAATGAACGGTCTTTCTCCCCAATAAGCTCTAGGCCAAGGGCTGTAAAATCCCACTGACGTAGTAAAGCTAGGGTCGAAGGGTCATCCTTAGCTGCCGCACGGTACTCGTTATATAGCTTTCTGGGATGTTCAAAGATAGGATTTTCCTCTGGCCGGAAGCCATCGACTAGATAGTCTCTTGGCTTGAATGAAGGCCCTTGGAAAAACTCATCGTACTCATCGAGATAACTTAACGGATTGAATGCAACTCGTCCCCAAAGATAGTTCTTGTAGCAAGACTGAAATCTGAGCGTTAAGAACTCTGTCATAGTAAGAACCGAACGCTCTTCATCCGCCGTCAAATTCATTTTCTTGACGTCACCGTGCATGACCACATAGGCACTAATAAACGGTGTTTTTTCCCTGCCCAGCTTTTGCTGCATCAAGCTAGCCAGTTTTTTGGCATTTAGGTTAGCTTTTGCTACTGGGGAAGTTCCACGGCACTCTCCATCCAGGAACCATTCTTTGCCATCGGACTCAAGAAGATTGCCATGCCAGTTTTTCAACTCCACCACAACGATGTGAGCATGTGTGACCAGCACCAGGTCAAAATCGTCGTCACCTGATCCTCGGCCTCCCCGGGTGATAGCGAATGACGCGTACCCCTTCCAATTCTTGCTAAATTCTGAAGAATTGAACTCGCGTTGAATTTGTTGGTGCGCTTCAACTTCCGCCTTGGGAACGCCAGTATTCTTGAGTATTTTTATTTCCATGTTATCAGTGGTATTAAAACTAGAAGACAGAAGCTGAGTTGTGATCTTGGTCTAGTCTAAAATATTTAGGGTCTTAGGAAGCTAAAGCGGATTTATTCGTAAAAGTTTGAGCACTTCAAGG
>NZ_DAIUFW010000030.1:2451-7553 GCF_036844465.1 Methylobacillus sp. | reverse complement strand
CACTTTGTGGGTAAGCACCGTACTGCCCAATGCCAACACCATCGCCGCCTATAACATGCTCACCTGGACGCAAGTAAAAGGCGTTCGCCTGATAGGGAGCCTGGGCCAGGTTGACACCGTGATCGACGCCAATGTCATGAATAAACCAGGAAAACGGCTGCGAGTTGGTACGGAATCGAGAAGCATCCCTTTGGAGATAATCGAGATTGATGATGCAGGCCAATCCATCCTGGTTTCTGCCATCAATGCGCCCATGAATTACGCATACCGGATCAACAAACCAAATCTTCCAACGAAGTATTTTCAAGCATTCGCAAGCAGTGTGCAGGATGGTGAACTAGACCCTTCAAGCGTTGCAACAAAGGCCATACAGCTAGAGCTGGATAGCCAGATATTAGAGGGCTGATCCCTCAAAACAGATAACCCGCTCAGGCGGGTTTTTACGCCCTAACCGGGCCGAGCAAGTCGCAGAAATGCGGCTTTTTTTTCGCCCATTGTTGGGCTTTCTGAAAGGAAAAATCATGGCTGTATCATTGCCTAACGGCATTATCTTGTCGCTGGGAACGACCGTCGCCCCCGATAAATCCATCACGGCAGTGACAAACGCATCCCCCGCGGTTGCTTCGTCTGCATCGCATGGTATGTCAGCAGGTGCAATCTTCGTTCTCAAATCTGGCTGGGCGCGTGCTAATGAGCGGGTTTTCCGCGTTGGCGCTGGCCCCGCTTCCGGCACATTCCCAATCGAAGGGCTGGATTCAACCAGCACGACCGCATTCCCAGCCGGTAGCGGTGTAGGCTCATTCGCCGAAATCACCGGGTTCACGCAAATCTCCCAGGTGCTTGACCTGACCACATCGGGCGGTGAAATGCAGTTCACCCAGTACTCCTTCCTGGAGCAGGACTTTGAAAGCCAATTGCCCACCCAATCTTCCGCCCAGTCTCTCACTTTGAGCATTGCGGATGATGCGTCACTGGCAGGTTATCAAGCGCTGAAATCTGCGGCTGATGCACGTATCGCTCGCGTACTTCGTGCCGTGTTCCCGAATGGCTCAGTGCTCCTGTACTACGGTTATGTCTCTTTCAACGAGACTCCTTCCATGACCAAGAACGAGGTTATGGCTTGCCAGGCGACATTCTCCCTCCTGAGCAAGCCGGTTCGTTACGCGACCTCTTAAAGGCGCTGTAACACGCCGCCCGGTTGATCGCGGGCGGTTCTTTTTTCCCATACTTAAAAGGATTACACATCATGGCAACAATCAAGCTCGGCAGCGCTCCTGCCACTTTCAACAAGACTATTTCCTTCGACCTGGTGAACGGCGAGAAGGGAGAGATTACCTTCGAGTTCGTCTATCGCACACGAAGCGAATATGCCGCTTTGGTTGACGAGCTATCCGCTCAAGGCAAGCTGGAAAATTTCGATGCTTCCATGACTGAAATTTACAAGGTGGTGGATAAATCCGCCGTGGACTTCATCTTGAAGGCAGCGAAGGGTTGGGACTTGGAGGACAAATTCACGCCTGCCAATGTCGCAAAACTGGTTGATCAGTTCCCAGGTGCATTCAACGCACTGACGGAAGCATACCGCTCCGCCTTGCTGGACGGTCGCACAAAAAACTAAAACAGGTTGCCGCTGGATTCTACGAGAAAGAGCCGTCAATCGAGGAGCTGACGGCCTACGGACTCACGTTAGACGATGTGGCAACCACAATCGAGGTATGGCCTGAAAACTATCAGGCATTTGAAGTATTTTCCGCCATGTCCACCCAATGGCGGGTATCGATGAGCGGCCCAGTTGGTTTTGACTATGGTGTTCTGCCGGAGATATGGCAGCGCTGCCAGGTAGCCGAATCTGATCGAGATGATGCGTTTCACTGCCTGCGGGTTATGGAAGGTGCTGCCCTCAAGCAAATCTCCCTCAACAGTAAATAAAAGGAGGTCATTCAAGTGGCTGAAATGATGGAAAAATCGCCTCAATTGCGGCGTATCTTGTTCGGACTTCCTGCGATCATTGAATCAATCAAGTGGCGGTAAACGATGGCACAAGATATTGTTGAATTAGGCGTTATCGTCAGTGATAACGACTCGGCGGTTAAGGTAACGAAAAGCCTTAAAGCGCTTGCCGAGCAGGGCGGAAAGACCGAAAAGGCGCTTGATGGCGTTGGCAAGAAGGCAAAGAAGGCCGCACAGGATATAGACTCCGCTGCTGCTGGAACCAAAAAGACAAAAACCGCCTTAAAGGAAGTTGCCACAGAATCGGTCAAGGCGGAAAAGGCCCTTGATGGTATCGGCAAAAAAGCCAGGGATGCAAAAAAGCCGATTTTTGACTTGGGCGAAGAGCTTGACAGAGCAAAAGCCAAACTGAATGCATTTGTAGATTCATCTGCCAAATCAGCCAATATCAATTTGATGGGGGTTTCCTCTGGATTTAGAGCGGAATTAAACAATGTTTCATCTGGCGTAAAAGGTGTCACTGGCGAACTCCCAAAGCTAACCTCCAAGCTTGACGAAACCAGAAAGAGGTTTGACTACAACGCCCTATCAGCCAAGCAATATACAGCCGCGCTTCGTGGTGTTCCTGCTCAGTTGACGGATATTTTCGTCAGCCTGCAAGGCGGACAGGCACCTCTAACTGTCATGCTGCAACAGGGTGGACAGTTAAAGGACATGTTCGGCGGTGTTGGCAATGCTGCCAAAGCATTAGGGGGGTATGTTTTATCCCTCATCAACCCGTTCACTGTTGCCGCTGCCGCTGTAACTGGCCTGGGCGCGGCATACTATGCGGGATGGAAAGAAGGCGACAATCTCAATAAATCCCTGATTTCTACAGGCAACATACTAGGCGCTACCCGTGCGCAATTGATGGGTTACGGGGATGCTGTAGGGAATCTTACCGGCTCCTATGGAAAAGCGCGTGATGCTGCCCAGGCCATGGCCGCTGCTGGTGTTGCGTTCGGCGGTGATATTCAAGCCACGATGCAGAGCATTGTTGAAATATCCAGGATGACCGGGCGTGAGGTCGAGAATGTGACCGAGGATTTTATCC
Source organism: Methylobacillus sp. (assembly GCF_036844465.1). NCBI lineage: Bacteria > Pseudomonadati > Pseudomonadota > Betaproteobacteria > Nitrosomonadales > Methylophilaceae > Methylobacillus > Methylobacillus sp. The sequence continues at coordinate 4,510 of NZ_DAIUFW010000030.1, read as the reverse complement.
GCCTGTCGAAAGACCCGGTGAAGGGGATAAAAGACCTCAACAATCAGTACCATTTCCTGACGGATGCAACGTACGCGCAGATCAAGTCCCTTGCGGAACAGGGCAGAGCACAAGATGCCGCTACTTTGGCGGTAAAGACTTATTCCGACACGGTTAACGGCAGGACGGAGGAAGTTAGAAAAAACCTAGGGCATATGGAAAGAGCCTGGAAAGCGGTTGGGAGCGCAGCATCTACGGCATGGGATGCAATAAAGAGAGGTTCCGTGTATGTGTGGGAATTTGGCGGCTCAAAATCGCTGCAAGAGCTACAAGCAACATATGACGCAATCACAAAGCGAGTAGAAGCCGCCCAGAATATTAGGACTGTTCAGAACATTGGGCAGTTGCGCCAGCTTTTGGAGCAGCAAGCAGTAGCAAAGAAGGCGCTTGATGCAGCCAATGCTGAATTGAAAAAAGAGCAAGATGCTGCCGCAAAACAGCAGAAAGAAGATGCAAAGATCAAAGCAAGGGACGAGGCTGACAAGCGGTATGCGGAGCTTAAAAACTCACTACTGCGCGATGAGATTGCTTTACGTGCCACTTACGCTCAGCAGATCAAGGACATCAATGCAGCAGAGGCAGCAGGGAATTTCACCGCATCAGAAGCTGCAAGAATGCGCAAACAGGCTGCTGACGATCTTTCCGGTGCCTTAAACAAGGGTAACAAGTCCATCAAGGAACAGGCCGAGTTTACCGCCCAGCTTTCCCAATCCTACGCTGACCTGACCAAGCAGATCATGGCGCTGAATGCGCCTCAAGAGACTCAAATCCAGATCATCGAGCGCTTGATGGGCACCATGCCGCATCTCACTCAGGCATACAGGGACTGGGCGCAAGCGCAATTCGACATTGCCAAGGATAACGAATTTGAAGCATCCCTATATCGCCAACAAACTGCGCTAGACGACCAAGTAGAGGCTATCAGGCAGCAAGCTCTTGCAGTGCGTGATGAGTCTGAAACTTTGGGCTATCTGCCATCACAAATTACCAAAGTCACTATTGCGCGCCTGGAAGATAGAAAAGCAATCCTAGAAGGGCTTGGCCTGGTCGTGCCGGAAATTGAAGCACAGATTGCAGCCTACAAGGAACTTGCAGAAGCCCAAGGTGGAAAGGAATTCCGCCAGGCTCAGATCGACGCCGAAAAAGAGCGCGTCAAAGCCGCAGAGGATGCAGCCAAAGAGATTCAGCGCACTCATGAGCGCATGTCCGAAAACATCAACCGATCTTTGACGGATGCGCTTCTGCGCGGCTTTGAGTCTGGCAAGAGCTTTGCAGAGAACTTCAAGGACACTCTGCGCAACATGTTCAAGTCTCTTGTTTTGCAGCCAGTGGTGCGATTCCTGGTTGATGCTTCGGGCATTAGCGCCATCGGTACAGGCCTAGTATCAATGTTGTCCGGCGGCGCTGCAAATGCGGCTGGTGCTGGTGGAAGCGTAGGCGAGGCAGCTAATCTACTTGGCGTTGGCAAAAACCTCTACAGCGCCTTTACAGGTGGCCTGGATAAGCTAGGATCGAGCATCACAGGCAGCATTCAGGACTTGGGCGTGTTCCTATCTTCTGGCAATGGTGGTTTGGCGGATAGCATTGGTGGGTTTCTTGGGCAGTATTCCAACCAGATCGCCACTGGGCTAGCATTCGCCCCTGCGGCCATTTCCTTGCTAAAAGGAGATGTGAAGTCTGCGGCATTCTCTGGTGCAGGCGCTGCGCTTGGTTCCCTGCTAGGCCCTGGCGGGGCGGTTATTGGTGGTGCAATAGGCTCCCTGCTCGGCGGCGCTTTCGGTTTCGGCAAGAAAAAACCCAAGCGCTACGGCACATCCGCCAGCATGGTGTATGAGGATGGTGCCGTTATTTCATCGTCCACGGGAAATATTAAGCGGGCGCTGGGCCTTGATGCTGGGCTAAGTGGATTGAATGAATCATTCTCTGCAAGCCTGGGCGGGCTGCTTTCTGCCTTTGGCCTTTCCGATCGCATCAGCAGCAGTTCGTACATGTCCGCAAAGACCAATGTGCGCGGTGGGTT
>NZ_DAIUFW010000030.1:0-2346 GCF_036844465.1 Methylobacillus sp. | reverse complement strand
CAGTGCTGGTTGAGGCTATTCAGAAGTCCAGTCTTTCCGAAGGTATCAGGCAGCTTTTCACAGGCTTTAGCGACAAAGCCCAGATTCAAAGCCTTATCGCTTCCGCTTCGCAATTGGCTCGGTATCAGGAGGACTTGACCAATCAATACAACCTGACCGCTGATAGCGCCGCCAAGGTTGCGAAAGCATCTGGCCTGGCTGGGCAAGAGTTGATCGACTTTACCAACAAGATCATCTCCACAACCTTGTCCTTGCGTACTCCTGGCGAAGCATTGTTGGATGCAAAAAGTATCTTGCAGGATCGGCTAGATAGCGTTCTTGGCAATGTGGCTGTACCGGAAACAATCAAGGCATTCGACGCGATATTGAAGGGAATTGACACCACCAATGCCGAAGGGGTGGCGCAATTCTCGGCCCTGTTCCAGATCCGTGATGCGATGGCAGAATTTACCAGTAGTCTGACAGGGCTGAAAGATGGGGTTAGCGAGGCGGTATTCAGTCTTAAAACGCCTGAGCAGCAATTGATCATCCTGCAAAACAATCTGAAAGATGCTTTTTCGGAACTGGGGCTGGCTGTCCCTAAGACAGTTGCCGAATTGCTGGCGCTGGGTGAATCTATTGATTACACTACGGAAGAAGGAATCAACCTTGCCGCTGTATTCCCTGCGTTGGTTGAAGGGTTCCTCAATACCAACGAGGCCGCCGTTAGCCTTGCCTCAAGTCTTGGCCTTCTTGATATCAACAAGTTCAAGACGCTGGTCGATTACACGAGAGCGCAACGCTATGCCGTCACTGGCAATCTGGACAAGCTGCCATCCTTTGATGTTGGCACCAACATTGTGCCGCGCGATATGACAGCCAATATCCATGCTGGCGAACGCATCATTCCAGCCGCTGATAACAAGGAATTGATGCAGCGCCTAGAAAGCCCAGTCACTGCCGACAATTCAGGAATTGAGCAAAGACTTAGCACATTGGAGAAGGTAATGACGGCGGTGGCGAAGGCTTCGGTTTCAATGGAGCGTAGGTTTAGAAAGTGGGACGGAGATGGAATGCCTCCTGAAAGATTGGTGACCGCATGAAAATAGTACGTCCAATAACCATCAACAATGCACGTTTGCTTTCGAGCAATGTGCCCGAAAATGATTATCCTGCATGGAGTAGCGGTGAAACAGTAGGGCTTGGGGCGCGCCGGATTTATGTAGTCGGCGAGCATCACTGGGTAGTCGAAAGCCTTCAAGCTGGCAATACAGGCCACACGCCAACAGGCGATAATACCAATGATGAATGGTGGCTGCTGATCGGCAATACCAACCGCTGGCGCATGTTCGATGAATCCATTTCTTCTACTACCAGCAATCCAGAGGAAATTATTGTCGAGTTCCATAACCTCGGCCCGATGGATTCGATTGTGCTGATGAATGTCGATGCCGCTACTGTGCGCATTGAGATAGAAGATGCAGTTGCTGGCGTTGTGTTCGATGAAACCTACACCATGATCGGCAATCGCGGCGTCACGGACTGGTTCACGTTCTTCTATGAGCCATATGAAGCCAAGACGGTTCTGCTTGATACCAGCCTACCCAAGTACATCAACGCGATAACAAAAATCACCATCAGCAAGCCGGATGAGGTTGCATCTGTTGGAGCCTGTATTGTAGGCCTTAGTAAAACAATAGGCGATACCCTGCTTGGCGGCAAGGTAGGCATTCAGGACTACAGCGTCAAGCAGCGTGACGATTTCGGCAACTTCACCATCCTTGAACGCGCATTCAGCAATTACGCCACACTTGATGTTTGGGTGGAGTCTGGTCAAGCCGACAAGATCATGAAAATCCTGACTAGCTATAGGGCAACACCTGTTGTTTATGTGGGCGATGAAACGCGCGAGGCCACGTTCATATATGGCTACTACAAGGACTTCTACGAAACCATTGAGTATGACAAATACTCGCTTTATTCCCTCGAATTGGAGAGCCTAACCTAATGTCAATATCCCAAAATACATTGGATGTGTTGCAGGATGCGCCGCAGCCGAACATGCAGCCGGATGAATTCAACCTGAAAGCGTTTGCTTTCGCCGCTGTGCTTTATACCCTTGGCCTTGAAATTAACGAGACTGTAGCCACTCTCAACCAGGCATCAACCACATCGGAAAGTGGAGACACTCTCACTATTGGTCTTGGGGCGAAGAACTTGACCGTAGAGGCAGGAAAGAGCTTTGCAGTCGGAATGTCAGTACGCATTGCAGACACTGTTACTGGTACGCGGTGGATGAATGGCGATGTGACAGCTTATGATCCACTCACTGGCAATTTATCGGTGAACGTCAGTGCTATTCAGGGC
>NZ_DAIUFW010000029.1:0-8053 GCF_036844465.1 Methylobacillus sp. | reverse complement strand
CCGACCCATAGCAGACGTCTATATTTGGCATAGATAGCACAACTTATTTCCCTCACAGGCACCCGCGACCATGTCACAAAAATGACATCAACGAGTCATCAGGGTGTCATATCACGACATTACCATCGCTGCAATTCAGATTCGTAATCAGGTCATCATTTTTGATTACGAATTCAAATCTGCCGGAGGTGTCATGATCGAACTACAGAATGTCTCAGTCAGTTATGGTGATGCGATTGCACTGTATCCCACCACTCTCAAACTCCATCAGGGACAGTTCACCGTATTGCTCGGATCTTCCGGCGCTGGAAAATCCACGCTACTTCGCTGTATTAATTCGCTGCATGCGTCGCAGCGCGGCACCACCATTGTCGCCGGCTTAGGAAATTTGGCGAACTCGCGTGCATTGCGCATGCATCGCCGACAGACTGGCATGGTGTTTCAACAGCATCAATTGATTGGCCGACTGACGGCTTTGCAAAACGTTTCGATGGGCCGAATGGGCTACCACACGGCATTACGCAGTCTATTCCCCCTCCCGGCGAAGGATCAATCCATATGCCTGCAAAGTCTGGACCGAGTCGGCTTATTGCACAAAGCCTTAAGCCGTGTCGACGCATTGAGCGGCGGCCAGCAGCAACGCATCGGTATTGCCCGGGCTCTGGCTCAGCAACCTAAACTGGTGTTGGCTGATGAACCGGTAGCCAGCCTCGATCCTGCTACTGCAGAGCGAGTGCTAAGTCTGCTGCACCGCATTTGTAAAGAGGACGGGATTTCGGCGGTCGTCAGCCTGCATCAGGTAGACCTCGCTCAACGTTATGCCGACCGTATTATTGGCCTGTCCCATGGCCGAGTCATTTTTGATGCCGCCCCGCAGACTTTGGATCAAGCCAGTTACGACACGCTGTATGAACAAGTACCCCGTTCTTCTTTGAGCGTTCCACAAGACGCTCGAGAGGAACGGCTTATCGATACTTCATTTCCCATGCAACTTGCTACCGTAAAGGATTGATTATGAAAAAACTCGCATCCGCATTAATGTCTGTCTTGCTTGCCGCCGTCTGCAGCATTGGCCATGCATCATCCAATCCCGATCCAGAAACGCTCAAAGTTGCGCTACTGCCGGACGAAAACGCATCGACCGTAATTAAAAACAACAAGCCGCTCGAAATCTATCTGGAAAAAGAGCTGGGAAAGAAAATTGAGCTGGTGGTTACCACTGATTACTCGTCAATGATCGAAGCCATGCGTCACGGCCGTATCGACATGGCATATTTTGGCCCCTTGTCGTATGTGCTGGCTAAGCAAAAGAGCGACATCGAGCCATTCGCAGCGATGAAGCAAAAGGGTAGCACTACCTACCAGTCCGTATTGATCGCCAATACTGGCGCCGGCATCGCCAAAATCAGTGATATCGTCAACAAGAATGTCGCTTACGGTGATAAGGCATCCACCTCCAGCCATTTGATTCCGAAGTCGATATTGGCGGAAAACGGTTTGAAAGCCGGCGAAAACTATCGCGAACACTTTGCCGGTGCGCATGACGCGGTGGCCATGGCCGTGCAAAACGGTCACGCGCAGGCTGGCGGCTTGAGTAAGCCGATTTTTGAATCCCTGGTTCAGGGCGGACTGGTCGATCCCAACAAAGTAAAAGTTCTTGCCGAATCGAAGCCATATCCGCAATACCCGTGGACCATGCGCAGCAATCTGAAGCCGGAACTGAAGGAAAAGATCCGTGCAGCCTTCTTGAATCTCAAAGATCCGGAAGTCCTGAAACCTTTCAAAGCCGATGGTTTCGGCCCGATCAGCGACAAAGACTATGACGTGGTGCGCAGCCTTGGCACACTGCTCAAGCTCGATCTGTCGAAGTTCTAAGTGAGCGACAGCATGCAAGCTGATTTTGGTTTGATTCTGGCCGAGCGCCAGCGCGTATGGAACCGCACGATACTGCAGTTTGCCGTTGTGCTGGCGATTGTGATCGGTTGCTGGTATTACGTCGGCCTATTTGATGCCGAGCGATTGAAGGATGGCATGCCAAGCCTGGTAAAAATTGCCGGCGAGATGTTCCCACCGAACTTCTCGCAGGCTGGCACCTGGGTCAAACCGGTACTGGATACCTTGGCCATGAGTATCGCCGGCACGGCAATCGCGGTATTGCTATCCATTCCCTTAGGAGTGCTCGCCGCGCGGAATACTAGCCCTCATCCACTCGTGTATCAAGCCACACGCGGCATGTTAAACGCTTTGCGATCGATACCCGAACTGATCATGGGCATCCTGTTCGTGGCAGCCGTTGGCTTCGGCGCATTGCCGGGTGTTTTAGCCCTAGGCTTACATTCGGTTGGCATGATCGCCAAATTTTTTTCGGAATCGATCGAACATGCCGATCCGGCACCGGTAGAAGCCGCGCATGCAGCGGGCTGCACGCCATTGCAGGTGATTTTTCATGGGATCTTTCCCCAAGTGCTTCCGCAAATGGCCGATACCGCGATCTATCGATGGGAATACAACTTCCGTGCTTCGACCGTGATGGGCATGGTCGGCGCCGGTGGAATCGGGTTCGAGCTGATGGGCTCTCTGCGCATCATGCAATACCAGGATGTCTCGGCTATTTTGCTGGTTATTTTAGGCATGGTTACCCTCGTCGACGCCTTCAGCTCCTTCCTGCGTCGCAAGTTCAAATAACTCCCAAAGCTTACAAAGGTTTTTATGAAGCCCAAAGTCGTCCTCACCCACTGGGTGCACCCGGAAATCATCGAATTGTTGTCCGCTAGCGCCGATGTTATCCCCAACACCACACGGGAAACCTTGCCGCGTTCTGAGGTAATTGCGCGAGCCAAAGATGCGGATGCACTCATGGCTTTCATGCCGGACAGCATCGACAGCGCGTTTCTCGAGGAATGTCCAAAGCTGCGTGTCATCGGCGCCGCGCTTAAAGGCTATGATAACTTCGATGTCAACGCCTGCACACGCCACGGTGTATGGCTTACGATTGTGCCGGATTTGCTTACGATCCCGACCGCTGAACTGACTATCGGCCTTCTTCTCGGTTTGACAAGGCATATGCTGGAAGGCGATAGGCAAATCCGTAGCGGACACTTCCAAGGCTGGCGGCCGACACTATATGGCTCTGGTTTGACAGGAAAAACGCTTGGCATCATTGGTATGGGGGCGGTCGGCCGTGCAATCGCCCAGCGCTTGGCTGGCTTTGAAATGAATCTCTTGTATTGCGATCCGATTCCGCTCAATGCCGAACAAGAAAAGGCTTGGCACGTACAGCGCGTCACGCTCGATGAACTGCTCGAAAAATGTGATTATGTCGTGCCGATGGTTCCGATGGCCGCAGAGACACTGCATCTGATCGATGCCACCGCGTTGGCCAAGATGAAAACCGGTAGCTACCTGATCAATGCATGTCGCGGCTCGGTCGTGGATGAGAATGCGGTGATAGCAGCACTGGCGTCTGGAAAACTAGCTGGATATGCAGCCGATGTCTTCGAGATGGAAGAATGGATACGCGCTGATCGCCCGCAGGCTATCCCCAAGGCGCTGCTCGACAATACGGCACAAACGTTTTTTACGCCGCATTTGGGATCGGCGGTCAAGGAAGTTCGGCTTGAAATCGAGCGGCAGGCAGCGATGAACATCATCCAGGCACTCGCTGGTGAAGAACCGATGGGCGCGATTAATCAGCCGTATCCGGGAGTAAAGGCGGCGTGATAGATCTGGAGCGTGTGGCGACGTTCATTGCCGTCGTCAAATGCGGGGGCTTTCGCGAAGCGGCGAAGCAAACTGGATTGTCCCAGCCAACAGTAACGCAGCATATCAAGCGGCTGGAGCAGTCTTTGCAGGCCCGGCTGATTGACCGCGCAACAATGCCGCAAAGCCTGACATTGGAGGGAAAGATTTTTTTCCCCTATGCGGAACAATTGCTCCGTACTAGCCATAAGGCTACGGCAGCCCTCCACAATAAAAGCCTGGTCGTTGGTGCAAGCTCCAATATCGGCATTTATCTTTTACAACCCTATATCAAGGCGCTCCAAGATAAATTAGCAAACAAGATCGATGTGAGGATCGGCAAAAATATCGAGATTGCCGCTTTGCTGGAAACGCTTGAAGTGGATGTAGCGGTAATGGAGTGGTGGGACTCACGTCCTGGGTTCGTCTCAACAGTATGGCGGCGCGAGAGGATGGTTGTCATTGTTCGCCCCGGCCATCCTTGGGCTGCCGAGTCGACCATTCCACTTAAGTGGTTAAAATCCCAGAACTTGCTTGGAGGCGAAGCGGCTACCGGAACTGGGCGCCTACTACAACAATATGCCGGTGCCGACTCGGCAGAGTTCACAGTGGGTATGCAGTTAGGTAGCACCGAGGCGGTCAAACACGCGGTCCACGCAGGGCTAGGAATCTCGCTTGTGATGGAAAGCGCGGTCAAGCATGAACAGGCAAGCGGATGGTTACATGCAATTCCGATTGAAGAAGATGTTTACAAAGATCTTTATCTCGTACATCGCTCAGAAACTTCGTTAAGCGGTCCGGTGGCAAGCCTTGCAGATTTGATTCTCCATTCTCCGGATTTAGGCTCAATAGAATATAAATAGCAAAACGAATGTCTGCTTCTGGCCGAGAGCGGCTGTCTAATTTAATTGAGGTTCAATTCCAAGTTGCTGGCCTGGGTCATTTTTACTGTGGCGCTAACACCGGTATGCCGGGTCAGCCGCCCAGCACCTTGCGAATCGCTGAGGCGAAGCCGACCTCGAACACGGTACGCCCGCGCTCGTTGAGGATTTCGCCGTGGCTGCCTTCCTTCAGACCGCGCTCCTCAAGGTAATCGGCCGATACCGCCTTCTGTAGAGCTTCCCGCTGGGACGGGGTAAGTTGTGCGGCCAGCGCGAGTACCGCTACAGGCTGCGCACCTGGCGCCGAGGAAACCGTGGCGCCCAGCGGGCGGCGGTCCACTGTGACCTGAGTGTTGGCCTTGAGCACGTTGAGCTGCGCTTTGAGCTTGTCACGCTCGGCGATGATGGCCTGCATGATGGAGCGGATGGCGGGGTCTTCAATGCGCATCAGGTAGTCGTGGCTCGCCAGGGTCTTCGGAGCCTTGGGTGCGGGCGGCCCGGCGAAGGCACCCCAGGCTTCGATGAGCGCCTTGTAGTCCGCTGACCGGGCGTTATAGAGGGCACGGCCCTTCATGATGCCTTCGGCCTCGGCGAGGCGCCCAATGGCCGACAGGGAGAAGTCGCGTGAGCCGGCTTCATGCTGTTTGCGGCACAGCTCATGCATTCTCGTGAGATTGTTTCGGCGATTCGAGCGCTCGGCCTTGGCAAGCAAAGACTCCAGCACGGCGTCCGGATGGATGTCCGTTGTGGGATTCATCAATCACTCCCAGGAAGGGTCTGGCGCCCGAGCGGAAACGCTTGGGCACGATGGGACGCGGGCAGCAACGCGGCGAGGTCCAGGTCGAAGTGTTCGCTGAGGCGAGTCCCTGCGTCCATCAGACGAATCACCTCGCGCTGGCCAACTGCCGGGTCTTGCGGATTCATCTGTGTTGCGAGATGGCGCATGAAGGCGTTGCCGGCGAGCAACTGCTCCTGTTCGCTCAACAGCATGAACACGGGTGGCAGGTCGTCGCGGTAGAGGACCGCGTCGAGCAACTGGCTGCGGCGGAACACCGCTTTGCCCGGCTCGATGTCGGGATAGACCTCGACGTTTTCGCACACACCGGCGAGTTGAAGCAGTTCCGACTCCGTCTCCTCGAAGGCGACCTGTACGTCGCCCACCGCGCCGGCGGAGACCAGCTGCGTGCCGTCGCCCTGCGGGGCATCGAGCGCCGCCTTGCAGCGTGCGATGAGACGCCAGCAGGCCACGAGGTCTTCGGCAAGGTCGCTGAAGCGCTTCATGGCACTCTCCCACACCCGCTCGGCCTGCCGGTAGGCGTCCAGCCGGGCGAAGGGTTGACCGGCCTCTTCCGCATCGGCTTTAGCCTTTTTCAGGGCCTGGAGGTCGTTTTCCCGGGCGAGGCAGGTGTTGCGCGCCTCGTCGAAGTGGTAGGCGAGCGTGTTGAAGTGCGCAGCCAGGGCCGGCAGGTGATGCGGCGCGGTCACGAACCAGCGGCAGCGCACGCAGTTGCGGCTGCCACCCGGGACGGGCCCGTACTTGGGGCTTGAAGGCGAGCCCAGGTTCGAACCTCCGTTGTAGCAGCCGCCCACAGCGCCGTTATCCTCAGCCTCACTGGTATTGCCGCCGACCAGACACAAGCCGTGGTGCATCGGCATCCAGCCTACTGGGTTGCGCGCCGCCGGATGCTGCGGAATGGCTGCAGCGAGAGAGGGCACGCTATTGCAGATGGCCTGTTCGAGGAGCACCCCATGCTCGGTGTCGAGCAGGAAGTTCTGGATGCTCGATTCCTTGGACGCTTCCAGCCGCTCAGCGGCACCGCGCAATACGTCGCGGATATGCGTCGCGCCGGGCTTGGTGTAGTAGAGCGTCATCAGCAGTCGGCTGTGGCCGACGAGCTTCTGCAGTACCGGAAATGGCACCTGGCCTTCGAGTGCCAGCGCGGTGATGAGGGAGACCCGGAGACTGTGCAGCGGGAAGAGAGTCGTCAGTCCCCCGTTCCGCGATTCCAGCGGCGGAAGGAAGCGGATTGGTGTGCCATTGCGATGGGTCTCACCTCGGTCGGCCAGTCGCAGTTCTAGTGCTTCGAGCAATCGGAACCAGCCTGCGAACATGGGTGCATCTGACACAGGTAAGTGGCCCTCATTCTCGCGGGCCTCCGGCAAGCGGAACAGGAAACAGGTGTCGGGATAGCCTGCGAGTTGTACTTCGCTCTTCGCATTGATGTGGCGGCCATCGAGTTCTGTCCACGCCGTGCGTCGCGAGACAGGGTTGTACTTCGCCTGCCAGTTGCGCAACTTCTCCAGCCAGTAGACGACATCCTGATGCACCGGTCCGCCGAAGGACCACGGCAGGACGTAGCCCTTTTCAGGGCCGGACTTGGCGATGTCTGCGGTCTTGTTGGTGTTGATGTAGAGCACGGTCGGAACCGTCTCGCCATCGGCAAGCGCGGTGCTGCGGCGAAACACCCCCTGTTCCAAGGGGCGCCGCTCGCTTCCTTGCGCGAGCGCTCCCGCGTTCAACACCCAGTCGCCATCCGCGTAGCGCCAGGTATCCGCTTCGCCGGAATCGAGCATACGGACCTGGAAGGTGCGCAGCGGCAGGATGAGCTTGACCAGCAGCGCAACCCAGCGCACCGGGCTCCACATTTCTAGGCGACTTCCGTTCTTCAAGGGCCGTTCGCGCCACACGCAGTCCGGGTCGTCTCGGTCAATCTGCTCTTCGGTCACCTCGAACCAGTCGGGCGCACCATGCCCGCGCTGGCCGATTTCAACGCCCAGCGCGCTCTGTGCCCACTGCCAGTCGCGGAAGTGCGGTCCCGCCGCGAGCATCTGCCGCAACTCGTCGATGTAGCCGTAGGGCAGCGGCGAATGGACGCTCTCTTCGCGCCTCGGCAGACCACTCCTCGACATCCGGGGCACCGGGTTGTGGAAGGCCGGCGAGAGCACCGGCTGGCCATTGTCGTCAGCTTCGCTGAACTCGCGCAGCAGCACGAAGTGCAGGAAGGCGTGGATAGAGTTGTTGTACTGAATGCCCTCCTCCGAATCCGGACACGCGGTCCGGTAGAAGGCGGGCAGAACGGTGGTGCGCGCCAGGAACACCGCCGGGTCGAGCGGTAGTGATTGCTGGATGAGGTAGCGCTCGAAGAAGGCCACCAGCGCATAGAGCCGTCTGGCCACCCCGCGTGTTTCGCCTTGCAGCCACGCTACCGCCAGGACCCGCCAGGGTTCGAGCTGCGGATACTCCCGTGCGACCCAGCCGAGGGACGTGTCCGTATCGCGCTTAACCCCCTTCTTCCTTGCCGCTGCACCCGTAGAGGCTGTAAAGACGGATGTTTTCTTCCTTTCGGTCATGACGAATCCTTAGTCCTTAGGTTCGATACCCGGCAGCAGCAAGCCAGAGTTGGAGGGCCGCCAGCCCTGCGTGCCCCGTAGCC
>NZ_DAIUFW010000028.1:0-8338 GCF_036844465.1 Methylobacillus sp. | reverse complement strand
CCCTTGCCATCTGCATCGGGTCCTTTATCCAACCCTTTATATCCGAAGAAATCAGAGTTATTGTCAAATCTGGTGTATGACCATCAGGCAGCGTTCCTGTCAGATTGGTCTTCCACCTCTATTCCATCCTGAAACTGTACGTTGTCCACGACCAGCTTCAGTTGGTCGAACCCCTTGATCCGCTTCCAGCGTTTCTGGGCGGACTGGAGCAGTTTGAACACCATCGATAGTGTCGTGTCACGGTTGCCGCAGGAGCGGCTCCGCTTGGTTCTCAGCCTTACTGTAGCGAAGGTGGATTCAATCGGATTGGTGGTCCGCAAGTGAATCCAGTGAATCGCCGGGAAATCATAGAAGGCCAACAATTCATCCCGATCCTTCTCCAGGTTTTCCATGGCCTTGGGGTACTTGTCCCGGAACCGCCGCAGGGTGCTGTCGAACGCCTTGTGGGCGCTGTCTCGTGTCTCGGCCAGATAGATCTCGTGCAGTGCCGACTTGACCTTCGGCTGCACCGACTTGGGCAGCTTATCCAGCACGTTGGCCGTCTTGTGTACCCAGCATCGTTGGTGCCGGGTGTCCGGAAACACCTTGCTCAGGGCCTTCCAGAAGCCCAGTGCGCCGTCGCCAACAGCCAGCTTGGGCGAAGGCTCCAGGCCTCTTTCCCGTAAGTCCGTAAGCAGCTCTCGCCAGCTGGCTTCGGACTCTCGGTGGCCGTCCTCGACAGCAACCAGCTCCTTGTGACCATGTTCAGTCACGCCAATGACCACCAGCAGGCAGAGCCGGTCATCCAGGCGGACATTGCTGTACACGCCGTCGGCCCACCAGTAGACGTAACGCTTCTGGCTCAGGTCTCGCCGCCGCCAGTCCTTATGCTCATCAAGCCACTTCGCCTTGAGCCGGGATACCGTGTTCGCCGACAGGCCATTGGCCTGCTCGCCGACCAGCGCGCTCAGGGCCTCCTGGAAGTCACCTGATGAGACGCCGCGCAGGTAGAGCCAGGGGATCAGTTCATCCAGACTCTGGGCACGCTTCAGGTACGGCGGCAGCAACTGACTGTTAAAGCGAATCCCGGAGCCATTGCGGTCCCTGACCTTGGGTACCTGAACCTCAACATCCCCAACGCCTGTCTGGATCGTGCGCTTGGGCAGGTGTCCATTTCGCACCACAGCACGGCGGCCATCCGGCGTCTTGACGTCCGCGTACTGCTTCAACAGGCTCTCCAGCTCTGTCTCGACGGCATGTGCGATCAGGTCCCGGGCACCCTGTCGGATCAGCTCGTGCAACGGGTCGTTGCTGACTACCTCTGGTTGTGAAAGAGCGTGCAGGTTAGACTTGGACATGGCGTATCATTCCTCTGTTGGTTGTGATCTTGGCGGAGATCAACCAACAGGATACGCCACCCCTTCAACCTGCTTCCATACACCAGAAATCACCATAACTCTAGATATTTAAAAAATACTGTTTTCCTGAATAACAACTAAATGATTAAGAGGTAAAAATGAGTGCTCAATCCATCAGCGGATTGCAGGAGCTACTACCAGAGGATGTTATTTCCCAAATACGTGAACAATATGCGAGCGGTATTAAAATAGCTGAAAGGTTATTTGAAAAAAATTCTGCAGATGAAGATGCTGTGACAGGTGCTTTAGGACAAGAGCTTACCCGTATAGGGAAGATTCCGGTAAATGTAGGGGAGCTACTCTATGAAGTTGAGTTCGATTATCAAAAACTTCGAGGGCGAGGTGCTAAAGCTCCTGAAAACTTTACTGGCGCTGATGGGATTTTCCAGATTTCAGTATTCACATGTAAGGGGGAAGTCCTTTTTAGTAAGGGCCTCCCATTTCAATCGAAAATTAATTGGATACATAGAGACGGAAATTTGGTTACACAGGCAAAAAAAATGCAGACAATTCTTCGTGGAGGAATTGTTATTGATTATTCCTCAGAGGGATATAAAACCTGTACAGCTAGTCAGGTCATTGAGGCGGATGGTAGTAGGAGCACAATAGAGCAAAATCATTTAATGCACACTTTGGAGAGGTCTATATGTAATGACTTCCTGAATTGTCATTTAGGAGAAAGAAACTTATATTTCAATCGGCAACTTCAGCGCTTTTCATTACTTCAAAGGGATGCAAGACAGGAATTACATATTATTGATACACAGGTCGTAATTGCAAATGATCTACTATAGTGAGGTAACCTCGTAGTTTCGACCGATGCTGAGCAGATTATCTGCGAAGTTTGGAAGGAATGATTCTGTCTTGGGAGCTAGTCTAGAAATGAAAAAACCAGCTTTCGCTGGCCTTTCCCCCCCAAGGTCAGAGTGGTCAAGCCACAATATACTATGGGTCAGTTGTTGATTGCATAATATTGGCTTTGCTTCCCTCAGTCAAGTAAGTATGAATTGAACATGATAATCAGCTAGAAAGGCCTGTGAAGTCCAATTACAGCTTAAAAGTGTCTGGTGAATTAGTGGCGATTCAGTTGATTAAGTCACGATTCAACCAATCTGAATCAGTAAGGTGAGAGTAAAGATTAATAACCCTTGCATCTGGAAGATGACACAATTTACAACTCTTGAAAGAAACGCGTTTACCAACACTCGTGTTTCAGACCCCGATTACGTTCTGCAAAGGGATTCAACCCAATCCTCACGCTAAATTAAGAAAGATTATGTTCACTGAGTGCATGCTGAATGAAATGCTGCATCCCATCAGTCACTTGTTTTTGATGATGCAATAGTAAGCTAAATCTTCGATGTAAGCCGCTGAACTTGGTATTAAGCTGCGCAAGCTTGCCAGAGGTGAGCATATCGGATACGACTAATCGTGAGAGACAGGCAATGCCTAAACCTTCTGCAGCACTATGTTTGATAGCTTCATGATCACTGAATTCTAATGTACTCCTCATATGCGAAATATCGGGTGACAAAGCCTGTTCAAGGGCTTCACGGGTTCCTGATCCAGGTTCGCGCAGTAGCCAATTGGCATCGGCTAGCTGCTCTGTTGGAATGATACGGGTATCGTATTGGCGTACCAATGGATGATCAGACGAAGCTACCAACAGTAGCTCATCTTTTAACCACGGTTTCACAGTGATATTAGGGTGATGGCAAGCACCTTCGACCAGTCCTATATCCACCTCAAAGTTTGCAACTTTATGGATGATGTCAGCAGTATTGGCAACCGCTATCTGTAAAGGTGGTAATGCATCGCTCAGGCTAAGGCCTTGTTGCCGCCAATAGGCGGAAAGCAGGCGGGGCAAAAGATAGTTGCCAATCGTTAAGCTTGCTCCTACAATTAAGGTGCTAGGCGCATTGTCGCCAGCATATAACGTTTCGAGATTTTCGGCTCGGTCTACTAAAGCAAGCGCGTGAGGCATCATGGCTCTGCCATGATCATTGAGTTGCAGGCGTCTTCCCACACGGTCAAACAACTGCGTATTAACAATTTTCTCTAATTCTGCCATGGAGGCACTAATGGCTGATTGTGAGAGGGCTATTTCTTCTCCCGCAGCCGTAGTTGAGCCGCACTTCGCAATTGAAATGAATATTTGCAATTGTCTTAATGTGATACGCATCTCAAGCAGCCTAAATTCAATTTACCAGTTTAATCGATAGATATTATAAAAATAATCTGTTTTTATTGTAAGTCGTTCTCTTGTAAATTACCCATCGTCTTCATACCCTACTAAGGATTGATATGGGCCAAAAGCTGAACTTTCAGATTGTTTTACCTGGGGTGGCATTCAGCCTTGCCATTGCAAGTGTTGCATTGGTGCTAAGTGATACAAGCTTGTTGAAGCTACATGTATTTAGCCCACTGACACTGGCGATTTTGATTGGAATTGGTTTGGGTAACACGATTTACCCAAAAATCGCCAAGGTATGCGCCTCAGGTGTTACGTTTTCACGTCAATGGTTGTTGCAGTTAGGCATTATCCTGTACGGCTTTCGACTGACTTTTTCAGACATTGCAAATGTGGGATTGCAAGGAGTGCTGATCGATGCGCTAGTGCTGACAAGCACCTTCGCATTAGCCTGGATTGCGGGACATAAACTTTTAAGACTGAATTCCCATACGGTGGTTTTAATTGGTGCGGGAAGTGCAATTTGCGGTGCTGCTGCGGTAATGGCGACAGAACCGATTGTACGTGGACGCGCTGAACACGCCTCTGTTGCCGTCTCTACGGTCCTCATCTTTGGCACGCTTGCAATGTTCATTTATCCGGCCTTGTACACCCTTAACCAAACGTGGCATTGGTTGCCCGCAAGTCATCAAGCATTCGGGTTATTTACCGGCTCGACCATACATGAGGTTGCGCAGGTCGTTGCAACTGGAGAAACGCTGGGAGACACAATTGCCGATACCGCAGTCATTACGAAAATGGTGCGAGTCATGATGCTAGCGCCTTTTCTTATGTTGCTTTCGGTCTACCTGGCCAACCGTCAACCAACAAAAACCGAGTGTGCGAATCAAGATAAGCCATTAAAGCAGGATAAGAAAAAAACTAAAGTGACCATCCCATGGTTTGCAGTCATTTTTATCTTGGTTGCAGGCTTAAATTCGCTCGCCATCTTGCCGAGTGACTGGGTAAGGCAAGCGAATGAATTGGATACATTGCTGCTAACTATGGCGATGGCTGCGCTCGGGTTGTGTACACATTTATCTGCACTTAAACAGGCGGGTGTCAAACCTATTTTACTCGGCGGGCTTTTATTTGCCTGGCTCATTGTTGGTGGCACGGTCATCAACTACTGCATAGTGACTTTACTTGCATAAGCTTGCTCCCTCTTAGGCTTATTTTTTTGAGGAATTGAATAGGGATTTAATCAAGGAGTATCCATATGAAACAAAGCAAAGAAGAAATAATCAGGCGTCGCCGACTGTTCCTGCAGGCAGCAGGGGCAGGTTTAATCGGCTTGATGAGCCAGTCAAGCAAAAGCTGGGCCGCTGCCATGGAGACGCTTTCTTTTGGCAATGGGGAACGTGAACTGATAGCCTATCCGCAAAAGCGCAAACTCATGCGCATTACAACACGCCCCCCACATTTGGAAACCCCTTTTGAGGTGTTTGACGAAGGCGTGATTACACCCAATGATGCTTTTTTTGTACGTTATCACTTGGCTAACTTTCCCTTATCCATCAATCCAGAGACCTACCAGCTGAAGGTTGGAGGAAACGTGAACACACCACTTTCTCTCTCGCTGGCCGATTTAAAAGCGATGCCTACAGAGGAAGTCGTCGCTGTGAATCAATGCTCGGGCAATAGTCGTGGATATAGTGTTCCGCGAGTCTTTGGGGCACAGCTCGGCAATGGCTCCATGGGTAACGCGCGCTGGGTCGGTGTTCCTGTCAAAACCGTATTAGAAAAAGCAGGCGTAAAAGCAGGGACTGTCCAGGTCGCGTTTAATGGCCTGGATAAACCGGTTCTTCCCTCTACTCCCGATTTTGTAAAGACGCTGGAAATTGATCATGCGTTGAATGGGGAGCCTTTGATTGCTTGGGAAATGAATGGAGAAGAGTTGCCTTTTTTAAACGGATATCCCATTAAGTTGATAGTGCCAGGGTATTTTGGTACTTACTGGGTCAAACATTTAAGTCAGATCACTTTGCTTGATAAGGCATTTGATGGCCACGATAGTTTTTTTATGAATACGGCCTACCGCTTGCCAGATAATGATTGCGCATGTGTAGAACCTGCTACGACTGCAGATAAGACCAAGCCAATTGGCAAACTCAAAGTACGCTCTTTTATTACTAATTTAAACAATCAGCAGCAAATTAAGGTAAATGAGACGCTCAGCCTAAGAGGTATCGCCTTTGATGGAGGAAGCGGTATCCGTGAAGTGGAAGTCTCTTCTGATGGCGGTCAACATTGGGCAGAAGCCAAATTAGGGAAAGACCTGGGCCGTTTTTCATTTAGAGCGTGGAGCATTTTACTGAAGCCATCGGTCACAGGTGCGCTCTCACTCATGGTGCGTGCCACAGCCAATAGCGGAGAGCAGCAACCCATGGTTGCTACTTGGAATCCTGGTGGGTATGCGCGTAATGTCGTCGAAACACTTCAGGTGAATGTGATTTAAAGGGGGGTATGAAAATGCGGAAATTTACATATATGCTGATGTTTTTGACCATGAGTTCGCATCTGTATGCTGCACAGGATCAGCCCTCCCATCAGCAGCCTCTAAAGATTCAGAGCATCACGTTACCTGCTGAAACGGCTATTTTCAAATCCTCTTCACTTCCTGGATATAAAGTTGCACAGCAGAAATGTTCTATTTGCCATTCTGCAGATTACATCAACCTGCAACCCCCTGGAATGAGCCTTAAACAATGGGCTGCTGAAGTTGGCAAAATGCAACACGCCTACGGAGCACCCATCAACGAAGAGGATATAAAGTTAATTAGTGAGTATTTGGCTACCACCTATGGCAGTGCAAAATTGAGCGAAGTATCCGCGCATACAACTACAACACCGGTCAGCCAAAATAAATCTGATGCAAGAACAATTCTTGCCAATAATGCCTGCTTATCTTGCCATGCCCTTAATCAAAAAATTGTTGGGCCCGCTTATCACGATGTTGCTGAGCGCTATCGTGATCTTCCTCAGGCACTCAATACCGTCATGGCAAATATTCGGTCCGGAGGGGTGGGTAAATGGGGCAATATTCCAATGCCAGCATTTGAGTCGTTATCGGAGGATGATTTGAGAACACTTGCCACGTTTGTTTTAAAGCAATAGTGGAATAACTGCTTTCAGCACAAACCAGTCACTCTAAAATAAATGGAGCGACCATTTGTTGCTCATGCGCAATGTCGATGCAATCGACCAGAACATTAGTGGTTAGCAACTCAATTGATTGAACACTATCTCAGATGCTCAAGCTGCCGTCCAGGGAGTTATTGTCAAATCTGGTGTATGACCATCAGGCAGCGTTCCTGTCAGATTGGTCTTCCACCTCTATTCCATCCTGAAACTGTACGTTGTCCACGACCAGCTTCAGTTGGTCGAACCCCTTGATCCGCTTCCAGCGTTTCTGGGCGGACTGGAGCAGTTTGAACACCATCGATAGTGTCGTGTCACGGTTGCCGCAGGAGCGGCTCCGCTTGGTTCTCAGCCTTACTGTAGCGAAGGTGGATTCAATCGGATTGGTGGTCCGCAAGTGAATCCAGTGAATCGCCGGGAAATCATAGAAGGCCAACAATTCATCCCGATCCTTCTCCAGGTTTTCCATGGCCTTGGGGTACTTGTCCCGGAACCGCCGCAGGGTGCTGTCGAACGCCTTGTGGGCGCTGTCTCGTGTCTCGGCCAGATAGATCTCGTGCAGTGCCGACTTGACCTTCGGCTGCACCGACTTGGGCAGCTTATCCAGCACGTTGGCCGTCTTGTGTACCCAGCATCGTTGGTGCCGGGTGTCCGGAAACACCTTGCTCAGGGCCTTCCAGAAGCCCAGTGCGCCGTCGCCAACAGCCAGCTTGGGCGAAGGCTCCAGGCCTCTTTCCCGTAAGTCCGTAAGCAGCTCTCGCCAGCTGGCTTCGGACTCTCGGTGGCCGTCCTCGACAGCAACCAGCTCCTTGTGACCATGTTCAGTCACGCCAATGACCACCAGCAGGCAGAGCCGGTCATCCAGGCGGACATTGCTGTACACGCCGTCGGCCCACCAGTAGACGTAACGCTTCTGGCTCAGGTCTCGCCGCCGCCAGTCCTTATGCTCATCAAGCCACTTCGCCTTGAGCCGGGATACCGTGTTCGCCGACAGGCCATTGGCCTGCTCGCCGACCAGCGCGCTCAGGGCCTCCTGGAAGTCACCTGATGAGACGCCGCGCAGGTAGAGCCAGGGGATCAGTTCATCCAGACTCTGGGCACGCTTCAGGTACGGCGGCAGCAACTGACTGTTAAAGCGAATCCCGGAGCCATTGCGGTCCCTGACCTTGGGTACCTGAACCTCAACATCCCCAACGCCTGTCTGGATCGTGCGCTTGGGCAGGTGTCCATTTCGCACCACAGCACGGCGGCCATCCGGCGTCTTGACGTCCGCGTACTGCTTCAACAGGCTCTCCAGCTCTGTCTCGACGGCATGTGCGATCAGGTCCCGGGCACCCTGTCGGATCAGCTCGTGCAACGGGTCGTTGCTGACTACCTCTGGTTGTGAAAGAGCGTGCAGGTTAGACTTGGACATGGCGTATCATTCCTCTGTTGGTTGTGATCTTGGCGGAGATCAACCAACAGGATACGCCACCCCTTCAACCTGCTTCCATACACCAGAAATCACCATAACTCAAGAAATCAGTCACGGCACGCGAGTATTTCAAGGTGAACCACTCATAGGAAACAG
>NZ_DAIUFW010000027.1:0-8369 GCF_036844465.1 Methylobacillus sp. | reverse complement strand
CAGGCGTGCAGAAGATGGTCAAGGTCTACCTGGCCGTCAAGCGCCGTATCCAGCCCGGCGACAAGATGGCGGGCCGCCACGGTAACAAGGGTGTGGTTTCCAAGATCGTGCCGATCGAGGATATGCCGCACATGGCCGACGGTACGCCGATGGACATCGTGCTGAATCCGTTGGGCGTTCCATCGCGGATGAACATCGGCCAGATTCTCGAAGTGCATTTGGGCTGGGCCGCCAAGGGGCTTGGTATCCGTATCGGCAATATGCTACAGGCGCAAGCCAAGGCTGCCGAGCTACGCAGCTTCTTCGAGCAGATATACAACAAGAGCAACGGTAAGCCTGAGGATATCGCTGCCCTGAGCGATGACGAAATCATCGATCTGGCAAGAAACCTCAAGAACGGTGTGCCGTTTGCAACCCCTGTGTTCGATGGCGCGACCGAGGCTGATATCAAGGCTATGCTGGATCTGGCGTTCCCCGATGAAGATCCGCGTACGCAGCAATTGCAGTTCGCTTCCGGCAAGACCCAGGTGACCTTGTTCGACGGCCGTACTGGCGATGCTTTCGAGCGTCCGGTCACCGTGGGCTACATGCACGTGCTCAAGCTGCACCACTTGGTCGATGACAAGATGCACGCTCGTTCTACCGGTCCTTACTCGCTGGTTACCCAGCAGCCATTGGGCGGTAAAGCCCAGTTCGGTGGCCAGCGCTTCGGTGAAATGGAAGTGTGGGCGCTGGAAGCCTATGGTGCTTCCTATACCTTGCAGGAAATGTTGACCGTGAAGTCAGATGACGTCACTGGCCGTACCAAGGTATACGAAAACATCGTCAAGGGTGAGCACAAGATCGACGCTGGCATGCCAGAGTCCTTCAACGTGTTGGTGAAGGAAATCCGTTCGCTCGCCATTGATATTGATCTTGACCGCAACTAAGGAGAAAAGCGCGTGAAAGCTCTATTAGATTTATTCAAGCAGGTCACTCAGGAAGAAGAGTTTGACGCGATCAAGATCGCGTTGGCCTCTCCTGAAAAGATTCGCTCCTGGTCCTACGGCGAGGTCAAGAAGCCCGAGACCATCAACTACCGTACTTTCAAGCCAGAGCGGGATGGCCTGTTCTGCGCCAAGATCTTCGGCCCAATCAAGGACTACGAGTGCTTGTGTGGCAAGTACAAGCGCCTCAAACATCGTGGCGTGATCTGCGAAAAGTGCGGCGTGGAAGTCACCTTGTCCAAGGTGCGCCGCGAACGCATGGCGCACATCGAACTGGCTAGTCCGGTCGCCCATATCTGGTTCCTGAAGTCTTTGCCCAGCCGTCTGGGCATGGTGCTGGACATCGCCTTGCGCGATATCGAACGCGTACTCTACTTCGAGGCATACATCGTCATTGATCCAGGCATGACGCCGCTCACCCGTGGCCAATTGCTGACCGAGGACGATTACCTGGCCAAGGTGGAAGAATACGGTGACGAATTCAATGCCGTCATGGGTGCCGAAGCCGTGCGCGAACTGTTGCGTACCATGGATATCCATACCGAAATCGAGAAGTTGCGCCGTGAACTCGGTGAAACCGGTTCTGAAGCCAAGATCAAGAAGATCGCCAAGCGCTTGAAGGTGCTGGAGGCATTCCAGAAGTCTGGCATCAAGCCGGAATGGATGATCCTGGAAGTGCTGCCCGTGTTGCCTCCGGAACTGCGCCCATTGGTTCCGTTGGACGGTGGTCGTTTCGCCACTTCCGACCTGAACGATCTCTATCGTCGTGTCATCAACCGAAACAATCGCTTGAAGCGCCTGCTGGAACTGAAGGCGCCTGAAATCATCGTGCGTAACGAAAAGCGCATGCTGCAGGAAGCTGTTGATTCGCTGCTCGACAACGGTCGCCGTGGCAAGGTCATGACCGGCGCCAACAAGCGTCCGTTGAAGTCATTGGCTGACATGATCAAGGGTAAGGGCGGCCGTTTCCGTCAGAACCTGTTGGGTAAGCGCGTCGACTACTCCGGCCGTTCCGTGATTGTGGTTGGACCTCAACTCAAACTGCATCAGTGCGGTCTGCCGAAAAAGATGGCGTTGGAGTTGTTCAAGCCATTCATTTTCCACAAGCTGGAAGTGCTGGGCTTGGCTACCACTATCAAGGCTGCCAAGAAAAAGGTGGAAGAGGAAGGACCAGAAGTCTGGGATATCCTCGAAGATGTGATTCGCGAGCATCCGGTATTGCTGAATCGTGCACCTACATTGCACCGTCTGGGTATCCAGGCCTTTGAGCCGACCCTGATCGAAGGCAAGGCGATCCAGTTGCATCCATTGGTGTGTGCCGCGTTTAACGCCGACTTCGACGGTGACCAGATGGCGGTTCACGTGCCACTGAGCCTGGAAGCGCAAATGGAAGCCCGTACCCTGATGCTGGCCTCCAATAACGTGCTGTCTCCAGCCAACGGCGAGCCTATTATTGTTCCATCACAGGACATCGTATTGGGCCTGTACTATATGACGCGCGAGAAGAAGGCTGCGCGTGGCGAAGGTATACGTTTCGCCAACGTGGCTGAAGTACAGCGTGCGTATGACAGTGGATTGGTGGATTTGCATGCGCGCATTACCGTGCGCCTCAAGGAATACGATGTAGACCTCGATGGCAGCAAGCGCGAAAAGATTACTCGTTACGAAACTACCGTTGGCCGTGCCTTGCTGTCTGAAATTCTGCCAGCAGGACTGCCATTCAGTGTGATCGACAAAGCACTGAAAAAGAAAGAAATCTCTCGCCTGATTAATGCCAGTTTCCGTCGCGTGGGTATCCGCGAGACCGTGATTTTTGCCGACAAGCTGATGTACACCGGTTATACCTATGCCACCAAGGCCGGTATTTCGATCAGCATCAACGATATGTTGGTGCCGCCAGAGAAGGAGCAACTGATTGCTTCCGCCGAAGCCGAAGTCAAAGAAATCGAGGATCAGTATGTTTCCGGTCTAGTGACGCAAGGCGAACGCTACAACAAGGTAGTGGATATCTGGGGGCGTGCCGGCGATAAGGTGGCCGATGCGATGATGAAGCAGTTGCGTGAAGAAGTCGTGCGCAATGTGGATGGTGAAATTGCCAAAGATGCTGAGGGCAAGGAAGTCAAGCAGGAATCTTTCAATGCGATTTACATGATGGCCGACTCCGGAGCCCGTGGTTCTGCGGCGCAGGTACGTCAGCTCGCAGGTATGCGCGGACTGATGGCGAAGCCGGACGGTTCGATTATTGAAACGCCGATTACCGCGAATTTCCGTGATGGTCTGAACGTGTTGCAATACTTTATTTCAACACACGGCGCGCGTAAGGGTCTGGCTGATACTGCATTGAAGACTGCGAACTCCGGTTACCTGACTCGCCGCTTGGTGGACGTGACTCAGGACTTAGTGGTGACCGAGCATGATTGCGGCACGACAGAAGGTTTGTACACTAAGGCCTTGGTCAAGGGCGGTGAAGTGGTCGAGCCGTTGCACGATCGTATTCTTGGCCGTGTGGCTGCGCTGGATATCCTCAATCCTGAAACCCAGGAAGTGGTTTATCCTGCAGGCACATTGCTGACTGAAGACGAAGTCGAGCATATCGACGCGCTGGGTATCGACGAAGTCAAGGTGCGTACTGCGCTGACCTGCGATACACGTTACGGCATCTGCGCCAAGTGCTATGGTCGTGACCTGGGTCGCGGCAAGCTCATCAACATGGGTGAGGCTGTTGGCGTGATTGCTGCGCAGTCCATCGGCGAACCGGGCACGCAGCTGACCATGCGTACTTTCCACATTGGTGGTGCGGTATCGCGTGCAGCCTCCGTTAGCCAGGCGGAAAGCAAGTCCAATGGTATCGTGAGTTTCACGTCTACCATGCGCTATGTTACTAATGCGCGTAACGAGCAAGTGGTAATTTCACGGAATGGTGAAGCGATTATTCAGGATGAAAGTGGTCGTGAGCGTGAGCGCCATAAGGTGCCTTATGGCGCGACACTACAGATTACCGACGGTAAGCAGATCAAGGCTGGCCAGGCACTGGCAACCTGGGATCCGCACACACGTCCGATTATTACCGAGTACGCTGGTCGCGTGAAGTTCGAGAACGTCGAAGAGGGTGTGACTGTAGCCAAGCAGGTGGACGAAGTCACTGGTTTGTCCTCTTTGGTGGTGATCGACCCCAAGCAGCGTGCTGGCCAATCCAAGGGCTTGCGCCCGCAGGTGAAGCTATTGGACGCCAATGGCGTTGAAGTCAAGGTGGCTGGCGGTGAAACTCCGGTCAGTGTGACTTTCCAGCTTGGTTGCATCATCACGGTGAAGGACGGTCAGGAAGTGGGCGTGGGTGAAGTGCTTGCACGTATCCCGCAGGAATCTTCCAAGACCCGTGACATTACCGGTGGTCTGCCGCGTGTGGCTGAACTGTTTGAAGCGCGCTCTCCCAAGGATGCAGGTCTATTGGCTGAAATCACTGGTACGATTTCCTTCGGTAAGGATACCAAGGGCAAGCAGCGTCTGGTCATTACCGACCTGGACGGTGTTTCCAATGAATTCCTGATCCCCAAGGACAAGCACGTCACCGCACACGATGGTCAAGTGGTGACCAAGGGCGAAAGCATTGTCGATGGTCCGGCAGATCCGCAGGATATTTTGCGACTGCAAGGCCGTGAGGCATTAGCGCGTTACATCATTGATGAAGTACAGGACGTATACCGTCTGCAAGGTGTGAAGATCAACGACAAGCATATTGAAGTGATTGTGCGCCAGATGCTGCGCCGCGTGCGCATCACAGATGCGGGTGACACCAACTTCATCATGGGTGAGCAGGTCGAGCGTGCGGATGTATTGGCGGAGAATGAGCGTGTCTTGGCGGAAGATGGACGTCCAGCCAGCTTTGAATATGTGCTGCTGGGTATTACCAAGGCATCCTTGTCGACCGACTCCTTTATCTCTGCCGCCTCCTTCCAGGAAACAACTCGCGTGTTGACGGAAGCTGCAATTCTGGGCAAACGCGACGAACTGCGCGGCCTGAAGGAGAACGTCATCGTGGGTCGCTTGATCCCGGCAGGTACGGGTCTGGCTTACCATGAGACACGTAAGCGTAACGTTGCTGGCGTAGATTCTGCTCCGGCAATCATTGAAGAAGCTGACAATGTACAAGTGGAAGAAACCTCTGGAAATCCTGAGGTTGCTTGACAACACATTGAACGCTAAATAAAATGCTAAGTTTTCCGGGATGGCGTTTCGCCATCCCGTAATTTTTAGCGGTTAAAATATAAAGGCTAAAGGTTATGCCAACCATCAATCAATTAGTGCGCAAGCCGCGCCAAAAAGTAGTTGCGAAGAGCAAAGTGCCAGCTCTGGAGAGCTGTCCACAAAAACGTGGTGTATGTACTCGTGTTTACACCACAACCCCAAAGAAACCGAACTCCGCTTTGCGTAAGGTTGCCAAGGTGCGCCTGACCAATGGCTATGAAGTCATCAGCTATATCGGCGGTGAAGGCCACAACCTGCAAGAGCACTCTGTTGTACTGTTGCGCGGTGGTCGTGTGAAGGACTTGCCAGGTGTGCGTTACCACATGGTACGCGGTAGCCTGGATACTGCTGGTGTCAAGGACCGTAAGCAGGCCCGCTCCAAGTACGGTGCTAAGCGCCCTAAGGCTGCTTAATAATAAGCGCCTAAAAGTTAAGGAATCGAGAAAGCCATGCCAAGACGTAGAGAAGTTCCCAAGCGTAACATCCTGCCTGATCCAAAATTCGGCAGTCAGGAAGTTTCAAAGTTCGTTAATGTGCTGATGACCGGTGGTAAGAAGTCGGTTGCAGAGCGTATTCTGTACGGCGCGTTTGATCAAATCACCCAAAAGAGCGGCAAGGATGCGCTGGAAGTATTTACTCTGGCCATTGGTAACTTGCGTCCTGTGGTGGAGGTGAAGAGTCGCCGTGTGGGTGGTGCAAACTACCAGGTGCCTGTTGAGGTGCGTCCTGCACGCCGTAACGCGTTGGCGATGCGCTGGCTGCGTGATGCAGCGCGCAAGCGTGGTGAGAAGTCCATGGGTCTGCGTCTTGCGGCTGAGTTGGTGGAAGCCTCCGAAGGTCGTGGCGCTGCTATGAAGAAGCGTGAAGAAGTTCATCGTATGGCAGAAGCCAATAAGGCATTCTCGCATTTCCGTTTCTAAAACTCAGACAAAAAGTTAGGTAATTACTGTGGCTCGCAAAACCCCTATTGAACGCTATCGCAATATCGGTATCAGTGCGCATATCGATGCTGGTAAAACGACGACATCTGAGCGTATTCTGTTTTATACCGGCGTGACTCACAAGTTGGGTGAAGTGCATGATGGCGCTGCGACGACTGACTGGATGGAGCAAGAGCAAGAGCGTGGTATCACGATCACTTCCTCTGCTGTCACCTGTTTCTGGAAGGGTATGGATTTATCCCGCCCTGAATATCGCATCAACATTATTGATACTCCTGGACACGTAGACTTTACGATTGAAGTCGAGCGTTCCATGCGTGTGCTGGATGGTGCTTGCATGGTGTACTGCGCGGTGGGTGGTGTGCAGCCTCAGTCTGAGACTGTTTGGCGTCAAGCCAATAAACATAAGGTGCCTCGTCTGGCTTTCGTGAACAAGATGGACCGTACTGGCGCCAACTTCTTCAAGGTTGTTGAGCAGATGAAGTTGCGCCTCAAGGCCAATCCCGTACCTGTGGTAATTCCTATTGGTGCTGAAGATACTTTCGCTGGCGTGGTTGACCTCATTAAGATGAAAGCGGTTATCTGGGATGAAGCTTCCCAGGGTATGAAGTTTGAATACCAGGATATCCCTGCTGATCTCGTGGATACTGCCAATGAGTGGCGCGAGAAGATGGTGGAGTCTGCTGCCGAAGCTTCCGAAGAGTTGATGAATAAGTATCTGGAAAATGGTGATCTGTCCGAAGCGGAAATCATTGCCGGTTTGCGTCAGCGTACTATTGCTACCGAAATTCAACCTATGCTGTGCGGCTCTGCGTTCAAGAATAAGGGCGTGCAACGTATGCTGGATGCGGTTCTGGATTTTCTGCCGTCGCCAGTGGATATTCCTGATGTGGCTGGTGAAAGTGAAACTGGTGAGCCATTAACCCGTAAGGCTGATGACAAAGAGTATTTCTCTGCGTTGGCGTTCAAGTTGATGAGTGATCCGTTCGTTGGTCAGCTGACATTTGTGCGTGTGTATTCCGGAGTGTTGACCAAGGGTGAGACGGTTTACAACTCCAGCAGTGGTCGTAAGGAACGTATCGGTCGTATCGTGCAGATGAGTGCGAACGAACGTAACGAAATCGAAGAGATTCGTGCTGGCGATATTGCTGCCTGTATCGGTCTGAAGGATGTGACGACTGGTGAGACATTATGTTCGCTGGATCATCCTATTATTCTGGAGCGCATGGTATTCCCTGAGCCGGTGATTCACGTGGCTGTTGAGCCAAAGACCAAGAGTGATCAGGAAAAAATGGGCCTGGCGCTGGGCCGTCTGGCGCAGGAAGATCCTTCTTTCCGGGTACGTACTGATGAAGAAACCAACCAGACGATTATCTCCGGTATGGGTGAGTTGCACCTGGAAATCATTGTCGATCGCATGAAGCGTGAATTCAACGTGGAAGCTAATGTTGGCGCGCCTCAGGTTGCATATCGCGAAGCGATCAAGAAGTCTGTTGAGGTTGAAGGCAAGTTCGTCAAGCAGTCCGGTGGTAAGGGTCAATACGGTCACGTATGGATCAAGATGGAGCCTAACGAAGCTGGCAAGGGGTATGAATTCGTTGACCAGATCAAGGGTGGTACCGTGCCACGCGAATTTATTCCTGCGGTGGATAAGGGATTGCGTGAAACCATTCCTAGTGGCGTGTTGGCTGGCTTCCCTGTCGTCGATGTGAAGGTAACCTTGTTTGATGGTTCCTACCATGATGTTGACTCCAACGAAAACGCCTTTAAGATGGCGGCTTCCATGGCGTTCAAGGATGGTATGCGCAAGGCGGATCCTATCCTGCTGGAGCCTATCATGGCGGTTGAGGTGGAAACACCTGAAGATTACATGGGTGATGTGATGGGTGACTTGTCCTCCCGTCGCGGCGTGATTCAGGGTATGGATGACCTGGTCGGCGGTGGTAAGGCGATTCGCGCTGAGGTTCCCCTGTCTGAAATGTTTGGTTATGCCACATCTGTGCGTTCCTTGACGCAAGGGCGTGCGACCTACAGCATGGAGTTCAAGCACTACTCTGAAGCTCCGAGAAACGTGGCAGAAGCCATTATTAACAAGAAGTAATTGCTTGATATTTAAGCGAATAGATCATTTAAGGAAATAGAGAAATGGCAAAAGGTAAATTTGAGCGGACGAAGCCGCACGTAAACGTTGGAACGA
>NZ_DAIUFW010000026.1:0-9291 GCF_036844465.1 Methylobacillus sp. | reverse complement strand
CGAATTGGTAAACCCAATCCATATATAGGTCATATTCAGCCTGGTGCAGCTTGACGCCCGGCAGGCTGGCGCGAAAACGCTCTTCTTCCTTGCTGATATGTGCTTGCGCCTTGATCAAGGCACGCACAGGCGTGGTGGTTTCACCCATCTTCACGGAGCTGCCATCCTCGTGATAAGTGCTGCCAAAGCCAACAGTGGGCCTATCATTCTTGGTCGGGATGATGGCCTTACCCGTATAGCCTTCGCTCACCACAATACCAACAAATGCGCTTGCGGATAGGGTAAGCGTAGCAGCGAGCATCCTGACCTTAGTCATCCTTATTCACCTTTTCCAGTTCCGGCGACACATCATCCCGGCGATGATACTCAAGCCCGAGCAGTCGTTGCACTGTCCTGGTTTCGAATATGCGGATCAGCGTCCAAATAATGGTAAGTGCGGCCGCAATATGAGGCAGCCAGGAAAGCAGGCTACTCACACCAACGCCGATTGATATGGCATCCCCGATTGTTTTTTGATGTTCTGGTAAATTCATTGATTTCCCCGATAAAAAATTAAGGCCATGGGTAGCTGATGATGACGATGCCGGATGCTCCATCTCCACCGCCGCCAGAAATATCTCCACCGCCTCCTCCGCTTCCTGTTCCTGCAGTAGCATTGCCACCTTTGCCGGTTGTTGATGCAGTACCACCTCCGGCCCCGGGCGTACCGGATGTTGACCAGTGCCGCCACCACTCGCGCCAGTTATGGGCGAGCCGGTTCATAGCTGAATCCCCGAAGCTTGGATAAACAGGTTATCTAAATCTTCACTAGATAGGCTTAATGCGGTAGCTGCTCCGTTGAGAAATGGACTTGTGCGTTGCCAGTGCGTTGTGTCGTTCAGCGCGACTAAGGCCAGCGCCTTTTCCTGCGGGTCGGTGATGCTATCTACGTAGGCCAGAACATCATCCCACAAACCCTCCATAATCAGCGCGGCCTTACCTTGGGCGCGGGTTACTTGTTGCGGGACGTAGGGCGGAGCAGGCGGTGGATCGGCGAGCACAGGGAATCCGTTTTCGTCGGCTGTGATTTGCTTGCCTTCGGATTGCACTTGCAGCAGGGCCGCGTGTTGTTCTGGCGTGATTGCGACAGCATCGGAAGGGATATTGTCGCCGTTAATTTCACGGCTGTAGAAGCCGCCTGTTTGTTTTGAATAATAGAACATTTTTTCTCCTTAGTAGCCAATGGCGATCCAGTTAAAAACAACAGGTGCAGAGGCAGAGTGGTTCAGTTTGAACCCAGTCCAAGGCGAGGTCCCTTCAACTGAGTAATAAACTTGTGTCAGGCCAGACCCAAAACCTGGGACAACGGACACCCTCACATTTATTGGGAACGTTACAGGGAATAAGATTGTTTGGCCGCTAGCGACGCTATTCGATCCCCACTGAATAATCAGTCCACCCGGCAGCTTCTGATAGCCGTTGGAAGCAAGATTCTGATTAGCCCCACCAAACGCCGCCGACAACTTCGCAGGCGTCAGCGCCACGTTATCAGCAGTCATTGCCTGCGCCTGCGCAGTAGTGGCAAAATTAACAGACAGCGCCCTGTTGGCTGAAAGATCACCTCCGCCGGTGAGTCCCGATCCAGCTATGATTTGCCTTGTCTGCGGAACCGACCCCGCTATCCTGCTGTCATTTCCTTCCATGACAGTCCCGGCGGTTGTGCCGAACTGAACAGACAGCGTCCTGTTTTGTGTAAGTGTTCCGCCGCCAGTCAGTCCTGCGCCAGCCAGGATAGATACGCCAGAATTTGCTTTTGCGTCCCCACTCCAAGGCGCCCAAGATGTTCCGACCGCTGATGGATTAGTATTAAAGTTATCTGTGTTGTTATCAACAACGCTCACATAAGCACGTAGACCATCATCAGATTGAAGAACATCGCCAATCGAGTACGGCCCGTGCGCGTCATCCCACTTGTACTGCCCCCCGCCTTGCGTGTGGAAAATATGCTGAGACAGTGCGTTTAGAACGCCGTTGAAGTTCTGCCCACGCGGAGGAATCCCGCCCGATGCAAGTGGCTGCATGGTTACTTGCGGGAATCCCGTACTCCACGTTGCATCTTGCGGAACCGTGGGGGTAGTGGCGGGGATAGGTTCAATGGTTCCAGGCGTTGCGTTCTCCGCAAACGGCATTGGAATTAAATCAGGTTGCGCCATTGTAGAATGTTCCTTGTCCAAATGGTTGTAGGCCAGAGCCATCAAAGCCGAAAGTGCTTGATTCGTCTAAATCAATAATAACGCTAACGTCCACCCCGCATGGCCTCGGCAGAATATCCGTATTGTAAACGATATGCCGCTCAAATTGATTTAAATAAAACTCGAAAACGTATCGACCTTGCATGTGGCCGGTGATTAAAAAATAGCACGGCTTGTTGAATACGGCGCGCATCAAAATATTGATATTCGGCGCTGTGGCATAAACAATATTCGCCATAGCCTTGATTAGTATTAGCGGTCTATAAGCATCATCCGCTAATTCCCATGCGTCGTTAGCGTTACCTGCTGCGCTGAACGGGCGCTCGTTGAACGGATAAAACCCACCCTCGAAGCCGAAATACTCGCCTTCTGGGTTAGGAAAGTAAACCGTTCTGCCAATGCCAACAATTCTCCCCCATATATCCAAGCCTTGTGTATTCGCGGTAGGGATGGACATAATGAGGTTAAAGTAATCCTCATTGAACTTGGTAGGGTCAATGGCACCCCATAAGTCATTGATTATGCGCAACAGCCTGGGGCTATTGGCATATTGGCTCATGATCGTTTGCTGAATGTTCATACTTGCTCAACCGAGATATTCGCAAGAGAGGTGACGGGAAACTGGTCAACGCCGAATGTAATGTAGTCTTCCCATGTGGTGCCGTCCGTTGACACTTCAATTTTAATCGGCCTTATGTTTCGGTCAATGCTACACATGAACGCCGATGCGATAACGGTTCCAGCGATTCGAGCGCGGTTTTCTCCCGAGATGAACTGATCGATAATAGACTGCTTTGCAGCAGAAAGCGCCACAAACGAAACTGCGGTTATGTCTGCAACAAGAATTCTAAAATACGTAGTGATGTGCGTTGGCCGCAAAAACGTCACAAGGTATTCGGGAGGGAAAGCATTACCGCTATCTGTGTCAAAGTATACTACGTCAGTATTGCCAACGAATGAGCAGCCTGTGCCGCCCTTGATTAATATCTGCTTTGCGATCTCTTGGTTATTTCCGCCCACCACAGACACCAGCAGCGAATTGCGAATCATCGAATAATTCGTTTCTCCGACAGTAATCGTGTTATCCGTCGGGTTGTCAATCACAAATGCGTCGATCACTCCGGATATGTCAGCCACCGCGCCATAGACAGAATTGTTCATGTTTTTACTGTTCTTGGCTACTGATGCGGCACGACGCAATTCGAAGTCAACCCGCGATTCCTCATCGGAACCCGGCGCGGCTGCTGCGGGATTTTCGACCCTGTCCAGATCTTCGATGGTTTGCTTGAACGTGGTAATGGTTAAGGGCGCGGCGTAGATAGGCCCCGGCGTTAAGCAATAGGCCTCAACCGTTGCAGATCCCCCCGCGTCCACGGTAGCTTGCCCATTGGTTGCCCATTCGTTTCCTGCGTCGTCAATAACAATAAACCCATCCGGGATTACAACTCCGGGCAATCCAATGAACGATAACATCACGACAGAACTCGTCTCGACGCGGCGATTAATGAAGTAAATTGCTCCAAGCGCTTCTTGCCACACGCCAGTGGCATAACGAGGGTCAAGCTGGTTTCCTAGCTCGATCATCGAATCGTTGTTATCCACTAGGGCTGCCGTCAATGACGTAACCAATTGCCCCTGCGGTGTGCGCGGGTCTGGGTTTAAATCTTGTCCGAATGCATCGCGGAACATTTGCCACAGAGCGTTACTCAACTCTTGCCGAGTCGGAGGAATCATGCCGGTATTGGTAAACTGGATGCGTGGAATCATAGCGATATTTGGCCTTGCTGGTCTTGATCATTCGTAAATGCAATGTACCCGGTGGCTTGACGCTGTGCATTCAATCCGATCTCAGCTTGAGCGGACACTACGCCAGGAACGGATTTTGCGGCCTCTTCCAAGTGCATTTTGTATAGTGCTAGCGGGAAGCCTTTGGTGCCTAGAATGCTCTGGAAGTAGGGTATTCCTGCTTGCGTATCATAATACAAATCACCCACAAACGTACGCCCCGCGCTGGCAATGTCCTGCGCTTGCTGATACGTACTGGTAGCCGTCGCAATATTGCCGCTTACGTCTAGTGTTAAGTCCCAAATATCCGGGAGCAAAAAAAGTGTCCGCATTACATGTCCTGATTAGGAGTTCCGGTTGTGCCGCCACTGTCGCCTGGGTGAGTATGGCTATTATATACCGCTCTCATGCTCGCCATGGATTGTGGTTGCGTCCCCGAATTGTCGGTAATATTACCCGTGGCCATTATGTCGCAATTCACCTGCATTAATGACGCGTCCACGGTAAACGGGCCGGTAGCCTGCAAGTGTATGCCAGACTCTAAAAAATGAATAAACTGCGATGGAGCGCCGTTCAGCAAGCCGCCAATATATAGGCCGTCAGACTGGTCGAACTGGCGCAAAGAGGGCGGCGGCCCTTGCGTTTTGCTGCGCTTGGCCTCGCTTATGTCGCGCCGTGCGAATATGGCTATGCCAATGTCGCCCGGTTTCGGGTCGATAACGATTGCGTTAGCGCCGCCCTGCAACCGGAAGTAGGGCATATTCGCCATTGGCGCGTTAGGTATCCCCTCGTTGTTGCCGTTCATCTGTTGCAGCAAGTCAGTCGCCGTCAGAAAACCAACAGGGCCAGTACCGCCTGCCTGCACTGCATCCACGCGAACAATGGTTGCAGTGTAATTGCGGCCCATCATCCGAGTAATGATGGCCTCCATTTGCAGCGGGCCGTCTACGGCTTCCTCGGGTCGGAATGGTTTGTTTAGTGTCGTCATCGGCTGATCGCTGTGTTGTTAGGCTCGTTGTGTGTGGCACGGACGTCAATAAACCACGCGCCCCCCGGCAGTTCTGATTCTAACTGAATCGTGGTGCCGAATACACGCCAATCGCCATTTGTGGTTTCCATCAAACTGTCTTGAATCCTGATTAGGCCACCGAACCGAATCATCGGGTCGTATAAACATCTCAAATCTACGCCTTGAATCGTCGGAACCGGGTATCCGATCAAGCCTGTTTTAGGAGTGATTAATGGGACGCGAATGTTCCTGGGCGCGCCTTGTCGAGTAATTGTGATCGAGCGATTTTCTATATACAGATCAATCTGATAGTCGCGGCACAACTTGCGGATTTTGTTTAAATCCGTGTCGCCCATCGTGGTGTCGCCCATGGTCAGGCTTGCAGGCACCCCGTTATTCTCAAACATATACCCTATACCATTGCACAGCGACTCAATCGCTTGCACTACCGGCGTGCCTGCCGCAAACATGCGCTGCGGAGATGGGCTGTACGCTTCATAAATAGCGGTGATGCTGCGGATTCGCAAAGACACGTTCGGAGCATTGCTGGTGTCGATATAGGCGAACGTGATGTTCCCTTCGTACACCGTATGAAACTCACCAGCCTCACCCGCCTCAATCCTGATCGTATTCAGCATGGAGTTAATATCTTGCCACCTGACGCGCATCAGCTTGTGCATTACATCCAAGCGCAAGCCGTAGATGATGATCTCAGCATGAGGCATGACCGCGCCGCCGCCGAACTGTATATTGCAGATGGTACGCAAACCTTCTGCAATTATTTGGTTAGAGTCATCATCGAACCTGTCATTAACAAGCGTGATGGTGGATCGAACAATCTTTTTATCCATTGTCTTTCAGCAACAAGAATCGCGTCCCTAGCTGCTCGTATGTGGGATCTTCTACGCCTTCGGTATCCACCATAATAAACCCATCTGGCAAGGGGGCGTAAGATCGAAGAACTCGATTATTAACTAGGTTTTCACCATCTTTCCATGCGGTAATATAAAGGCTGCCACGCCGAAGGTTAACTTCTAGGGCATATTCTTCCTCTTCGAACTGGAAGGAAAGCCGCTGATTGGGGATGGAAGCCAGGGGTATAACAATCACTGGAATATTCCTTGAGATGCGTTGCGGACTTCATTTATTAAGCCCCCTACGGTTTCTACTACACCGTTAATAACTCTCACACCACGGACAAGCCAAGACTCATTCACCTCGGTCGGTTGAACTTCGCCCATATCCCGAGTCTGCGTGTCAGCCGGATTCTCCACCTCGACGGCTTCGTACCTGACGGACGATTCACGGATCTCTTGAAGCTCAATCGTCGCCGCTATCATTCGAGCGCCGTTTTGTGGTTCTCGCACATAGTCATAGCCGACAATCGTGGCATTTGTATGTACGTACTCGGGCGTCACGACATGGTAAAGCAAAGTAGAGCGCGATATTGCCTCAAGCTGCGCAATAAAAGCCCCCCGCATGGTTGCGTTGCCGCCACCTCTTATCATCGTCACAGATGCTTTATACGGGTTTTGCACCTTGTTGTAATCGGTAAACGATCCGCGTTCTACGGGTGCCGAGGATACCTCGCTGGAATTGCTGTACTTGACGGAGTAGACCGTATCTGCCAGGAGAATGGGAGCACCAAATTGGCTAAAAACCCCCCACTGATTGCCAAAAATCATGTTGATGGCGAATGCGCCACCAAAACCTATGAGCGCGTCTAGGCCGCTTACTTCAAGCCCCTTAAACCCAGGAATGTCTGGAAGCCCATCGATCATTGTATGCCCCCGGCCAATTGATTCAGCATTTCATTGCTTTGCTTAACTCCTGCGGCCACCCCCTCAGAGGTTGCGGCTGGGAGTGTAGTTGCGGATGTCTGCACGTTGACGCTTCCGATATTAACTTCCATGCTGCGGCTACCGCCTCCTGTTCCACCGCCTGCGCCTACAAAACCGCTAGACATGCTGCGAGCCTCAATGGCCGACATTTTACCTAAAACATCTCTCGCATAGGCGTCATTGTTTTTTCCCCATCTCTTTCGATTCGGGCCGCCGTGGTGGTGTCTGATTGCTTCTTCTATGGTGTCTCCCTTATCCAACCGTTGGCGCAATTGCATTGCCGCTGCATCCAGTGACTGCAATGGGTCGCGCGGGTCAATACCAAGCGCTTTTGCCGTGGCCGGGATGTACTGGAACATGCCGGTTGCCTGCGTCTCTTCGTTGTAGGCGTTTGGGTTAAACCTAGATTCCTGGTGCGCCATGGCGATTAAAGCCGCCACCGGAACATTGTGCTTCTCCGCTGCAATCTCGAACTCTGGCAGAAGCTCAGGCGCGGGCATAAAGCGATCCCCGCCAGTCGCCGGGGCAGGTGATTTCGGGGCAGCTGATTGTTCGCCGCCAAACAGCCGGTTAAGTTTCCGGTTTCCCCATCCGCGCAACCTACGAACGGCTGCTGCCGCGGATTGGTCAGATTCTGGGTCAACGCCAAATGTGAGATCAATAGCGCCCGCGGCGCGCTCGGCCACAAACCCGGTGACATCATACCCTGCCTTCATCGCGAGTCCTGGAACGTCCATTAGCCTGCTCGCTGCTTCGCTCCACTTGCCCTCAATCATCAGGGACACCACATCGACCAGCGCTTTCAGTAGCGGCACGGATTCGATGGCGTCTTTAGCCAAGCCCTTTATTGCTTTACCAAGGTTTCGTACAGCAATGCCGTTTTCATCGATAAGGCCCTTGGACTTGGCCCAATCAAACAAAGCATTGCCTGCTTCGGCCCAGGTTTTATAGCCAGTCAGTAAATGCGTAAACCCCGTTGCTAGACCGTCAACAGAAAAGTGAGCCTTATTTATCCACCCGACAAAACCGCTCCAATCAAACAGGGACTTGCCGCCTTCGGCCCACGTTTTATAGTCGTCGTACAGCGCGGCGAAGCCAAGCGCGAGTATGCCTACGGCAGCGCCAGCGGCCAGCACTGGGGCGACAAACGCCAACATCGCTAGAGCGCCCTTGACCAGCAACGGGATTAGCACTACGCCCAACGCTATAGCCATCCCCTCGAAGAAATTTTTAACCGTTCTTTCGTTTCGATGAAGGTATTCCAGCCATCCTGAGACAATCTTTGTCATGCGCAACAGGTGAGGGATGATAGCGTTGCCGATGATTGTTTTTAGCCCTTCCCATTGCTTGCTAAGGAACACCTGCGCCTTGTTTAGCTCTCGACTAGCATCCAGCTCGGCCTGCGTAGACACGTAAAGCGTCTTTTGCATATCGAGCATCTCTTGCATTGCGTCACGGCCTTGAATCAGGGCATTGGCTACGCCATCGTCAAGCCCCATAGCAGATGCAATCGCATACGCCCGTTGCGGATCCATGCGCGATAACGAATCTGCCATGTCCAGCAGAATGTCGTCCATCTCCCGCACATTGCCTGCGGCATTCGTAACGCCCACGCCAAGGGCACCAAAAAACGGTATCAGTGAGTCATTGCCCATGATTACCATTTCTTGTATGCCCTGATTCAGGCTCTTGATCGTATTGACTGCTTGCGCATTTGTGCCGCCAAGCGCAGCGACGGCATTATCTAGTTTCGTGACATCGCTAGCAGCCATGCCCAGGCGCTGAGAAAGAAACCGCAATTGGTCATTGGCATCAGCTATGTTTGTAGCCAAGCGCTGAATGGCGTTTGATCCAGTGATAACAGCAAAGAATCCCACCAAGCGCCGTGTAGCGGTCGCCAGCGTCTTTAGCTTGCTTTCTAACTGCTTGTTTGCTGCGGCAACGTCGTCGCCAAGGCTATCGAACCCGTCTCCGGTTTCTCGGGCAGCTTTTTCGGTATCTTTGAGCGATTGCCGAAGCTTTTTATCAATAGCCTCGGCTTGCCCAGCTTGAGCGCGGAACTTGTCAAGCTCCACCTCAATCCGCATTACTAATTCTTCAACGGTTACCGAGTTCATTCTTCAACCCTTCTAAAAGTGCCTTGTTGTGCTCGGCCACACGATGGAATTCAATGAGTGTTATTGCGTCCTCTAGCGTCAGTTGTGAATCCAGTTCTGCGTATGTCGCCAAGCCGTGATACAGGATATAGTACGCTTCTTTGGATAAGTTTTCACAACTTGCAAATGCCGACTCATTCAACGGTATTTGCAACCCGTCGTTTTCGATTACTGGGTAACGCCTGCCATTAAAAAATCGAGATTAATCTTAATGGCCTCGATGCGCCCTTCGATGCCGCGGTTGTCGAACACGGTGCCCCGGTCCGCAC
>NZ_DAIUFW010000025.1:0-9456 GCF_036844465.1 Methylobacillus sp. | reverse complement strand
ACAGCACGGCGCAGGGTGTCGATGGGGCATTCGCCGAACAACTCGCGGTAATAGCGAGAGAACAGGCTCATGTGCCAGAAGCCCCATTTGGATGCCACGCTGGCAATGGAGGTGACATTGAGGGGATCAGATTGCAGCTCCGCCCGGATCCGGTGCAGGCGCACATTGCGGATGTAGGTGACAGGCGTGACGCCGAGCACCTTGGCAAATGCATGGTTCAGCGTGCGGCGGCTGATACGCAGGTCGGTGCAAATCTCGCTGATCGTAAGTTGTTCATTGACGTTGGAGAGTACGACATCTCGTACCCGGTTGACGATGTAGCGGTGGATGCGGTGGTCGTAGTGACGGCCGGAAGGCTCCTTGACCTCCATTAGTGCATTCATGCATACCGCAAGCAATTCATCCTCGAAATGGCGCCACATGCGCAGGGAGTCTTCCTGATTGGCCTCGGTGATATAACGTAGGCCATCTGCTAGGGCTGTGATGATGCGGCTGGTGGTTTCAGGGGAAATCAGCTCTACTGGTTTGACGTTCTCCATGAGTTTGGGCAGGTCAACTGCTTCTACCTGCTCGGCATAATACTCAAGCCGTTGGGCTGAAATGACAGCGGCAGTAATCTCTGAATAGTTTGAGGTGCGGAACAGCAGCTCGCTGTTGCTGTTCAGGGTGATCAACGATTTTTCCTTCAAGGGCAGCATGCCCCAGGAGGATTCGCTATCCACAATTGAAGCTACGCCGATGACATAGGAATTTTCTGGCGGGCGCGCGTGTTCATCCACAGCGCGGTTCATCGATTCACGGAATATCTGCAAGCCGTTACGGCTCAGGCTGTTGAGGGAGCCTGAAAAGGCTCCTTTGTTGAGTTGCGTCCAGAATGGCAGGGACTCCGCTTGCTCCAGCACGTCCTCCGTTGATCGCGTTACCAGGTGTAATGCGCGGTCATCCAAGAACTCTTTATCCTGACCCATATACCTCGCCTTTTTGTAATCATGTGCTCCCCACATTAAATACGCCCGCAATACGTATCTTTAAATTATTTAAAGGAGCTCTTTTTGGCAGTTGTTTTTGGTCGAGCTTATTCATTTTATATGAATGCTCAACTATATACCGATCAGTAAATTATGGAAGCAAAGAGATATTGTGAATAATAAAAATTGGCAATAGCCAGCATTGCGGTTCCGGGTCGGAGACTTATGCCGATTATTGCTATGGGGTTATCGATAGGCCGATTAAAGTAGAGCCGTGTTAATTTTTACAAATTGTTAACATTTCATTAACCATTAGAAATGGCCAATTGGCCTAGAAGGAGGAAACGTGAGTACAAATGCAAAATTCTCTCGTCAGCCATCTGGTGGCGAAGTCGGGGTTGCTTGTATTCCTGATGCGATCAGTTTTTCTGAATCGCGTTCAGGTGCGGCGCGTTTTGCGTTGCTGGCATCCGCCATTGTCGCAGGTCTCGCTGGTGGCGCAGCATTGCACTCATCTGCAGTTTCTACGACAAGCGCATTGACTAGTTTGTTTCTGGTGCTGACGTTGATTGGTGGTTTTCTGTCAACTTGGTCGCCATGTGGCTATTCCAGTCTGAGCCTGTTGCGTCCGCATGGTCGCTATTCTATCGGATCCGTGGTGCGTTGGGCGCCTACTTTTGCTACGCATGCCCTGGGCTATGCGATTGGCGCAGTAGTGCTTGGCGGCATTTTGGGTACTGTAGGCTGGCTGCTGTTCACCTCTGTACCTTTTAACTACATGGTGATTGGCATGGCTGTGCTGGCGCTGGGCTATGGTGCGCATCAGCTGGGTTTCCTGCGTATGCCTTACCCGCAACGTCGCGCTCAGGTGCCTCATGATGCACGCTTCCGCTTCAGCTCCCCTGTGATCGGTCTGCTGTACGGGTATGCGCTGGGCATGAACTACATGACTTATGTGCAAACTCCCATCCTGTATATCGTGACTGGTGTTGCCCTGTTCTGCGGCGGTATCGTGGACATCAAGGCTGCCATCGCGATTATTGCCGTCTTCAACATTGGCCGTTGTTTGCCTGTGGCCGTGAATTTCCTGCCTATCAAGAACGTAACTGTTCAAGCATGGCTGGCTCGCACGCAGGAACGTGCTGTTGAAGTTGACGGTTTCCTTCTGCTGTCCGTAGCTACTGCATCCCTGGTGCTGTTGGCTCTGTGATAGTGGGTGAGACGTCAAAGTAAGAAGTATCTGGAATATAACCTTAACAATGTCTGGAGGAAGTATGACAACATTCCAACCTAGTCGCCTGATAGGACAGCTCGCCGTAGCTGCTCTACTAGCATCAGCATCATCAGCATTTGCGGCTGATGCTCCATCGGGATCGAGCGTGCCAAGCTCCCTCGGTGCAATCGGTACTGCCAAAACAGAGGAAGCCATCACGATTGAAAAAGGCATTCCTGCCGATGCCAAGCGTGTTTACGTGCAGGATCCTGGCCACTTCAACGTGACAACCACTGTTTACAGCATCGACGGCAAGAGCAACAAGCTGCTCGGTATGACCGATACCGGCAAGTTGGCTCACCTCATGTTGAGCAGCGATGGCAAGTTCTTCGTAACCGCTAACACGACATACTCCCGTATTGCTACCGGCAAGCGTGATGATTATGTACAAGTGATCGATGCGCAGAACCTCAACGTACTGGCTGATATCGACATTCCTGAAGGCCGTTTCCTGACCGGTGTGATGCCTACGCTGGCTGGTATCTCTCCTGACAACAAGAGCATGTACTTCCAGCAGTTCGCTCCATCGCCAGCTATTGGTCTGGTCGATCTGGAGAAGAAGTCCTTTGTCAAAATGATGGATATTCCTGACTGCTACCAGATTTTCCCTGTGGCCAATCAGAATTTCTTCATGCACTGTCGTGATGGTTCCCTGATGCAATTCACTCATGACGATAAGGGCAATATCAAGCAGAAGCCAACCAAGGTGTTCCACGCCGAAGATGACTACATGATCGTAAACCCTTATTACTCCAATACTACCGGTCGTCTGGTATGGCCTACTTATGAAGGTCGCATCTTCCAGGCTAAGCTGTCCGACAAGGGTGCTGAATTCCTGAAGCCATTTGACATCTTTACCGCTGCGGAAAAGAAGGCGAACTGGCGTCCAGGTGGTTGGCAGCCAGTTGCGTACCATAAGGCGCGTAATGAAATCTATGTGCTGGCTGACCAACGCGCCAAGTGGACTCACATCACTTCAAGCCGTTATGTATTCGTTATTGATGGCACTTCTGGCAAACGTCTGCGCCGTATTGATCTGAAGCATGAGATCGACAGTATCAGCGTGACCCAGGATGCAGCGCCAAACCTGTACGCTACTTCTGGTGGAGACAAGACTATGTTCACGTTCAATGCCTTGACCGGCAAGCAAACTGGCAAGGTTGACGAGCTGGGTCGTGCTCCTGTTATCACTATGACATTGGAATAAGTTAAGAGGCGCAATATGAACTGGCTTATTGATGATCCAACTGCTGTGGTACTGGCCTCGTTATTTCTGGCAATGATTCTGGCTGCGGCAGCTGTGCCCAAGCTCCGCCAACCGGAAGAGTTTCAGGGCGTGGTGGCAAATTATCGGTTGTTACCTGCTTTTCTGGTGACGCCGTTTGCAAGATTGCTGCCATGGGTCGAGCTGGTTTGTGCAGCGGCACTGCTTGTGCCACCGGTGCGAGAAATGGCTGCATGGTTGGCCGCGGCTCTTTTCGTGATGTTCGCGCTGGCGCTGGCAATCAACGTCGGACGTGGTCGTACACATATTGATTGTGGTTGCGTGCGTCGTCCTACCAGCATGAGCCGTATCGGAATGTTCCATGTGTTACGGGCGATCGCCCTGGCTGGCGTGAGTCTTTACGCCGCCTCGATCCCTGTAGGTGTGGCTGACATTTCGTGGGTATCAGCGTTGTTGGGTGTGGCTGCTGCTGCAATGCTTGCGTTGCTCTATCTGGCTGCTGACCTCATGGTTGGTCTGCCGGAACGTGCTTCCAAGAAATTAGATTTTGAATAAGGAATAGAGATAATGAATAGCGGACTTCTTATTGCTTCTAACGTGCTGTTGTGGGGAGCATTTCTGGCCCTGGCAGCACTCATGCTCGGCGTCATTCGTCAGATTGGCCTGTTGCATGAGCGCTCAGCCCCATTGGGTGCCATGATGATTGATCACGGACCGGATGTTGGTGAACGTTCACCAGTATTCAGCGTGACAACTATCGACGGCGTTCCAGTGACTGTAGGTCGTGCTGTAACTCCAGGTCGCGCAAGCCTGCTGATGTTTACTGGCCCTTCCTGCCCGATCTGCCAGAAGCTGCTGCCTATCATCCGTTCAGTTGCTGCAACTGAAAACACTGATGTGATCCTGATCAGTGATGGCACGCAAGCCGAGCATCGTGAGTTCCTGCGCAATCATCCCCTGGATGGCGAGCGTTACGTTGTCTCTGCGGAAATCGGCATGCGTTACCAGGTTTCCAAGGTGCCGTATGGCGTTCTTCTGGATAAGGATGGCGTTATTCAGGGTAAGGGTCTGTGCAACACTCGCGAGCATGTTGAAAGTTTGTTTGAGACTACTCGTCTGGGGCACTCAACCTTGCAGAACTTCCTTAAGCACGGCGCGGAAGATGCGTCGAAGCATGTGCATTAATGACTGACTCTACAAGTCGGAATATTTACGGAGAAGGAAAATCGTATGAAAAAAAATAAGGGTTTTGACTCAAGCATCGAGAAACTGGCACGTGGTACCGCCAGCAAGACCGGTCGTCGTAGCTTTATCGGCAAGTTGGGTGCATTCCTGGCTGGTTCCGCGCTGCTGCCACTGTTGCCAGTGGATCGCCGCGGTCGTGTGAACGAAGCACAGGCTGAAACCAAAAATGGCTTGACCAGAGATGGATGGAAGCCACAGGACAAGGATCCAAAGTCTTGTGACTACTGGCGTCATTGCTCCATCGACGGCAATATTTGTGATTGCTGCGGTGGTTCTCTGACATCCTGCCCTCCAGGATCTGAACTCTCCCCAAGCTCATGGGTTGCAAGTTGCTACAACCCAGGTGACGGTCAGACTTACCTGATTGCCTACCGCGATTGTTGTGGTAAGCAAACTTGCGGTCGTTGCAATTGTATGAACGTACAAGGCGAACTGCCGGTCTACCGTCCAGAGTTCAACAACGACATCGTATGGTGCTTCGGTGCTGATAACGATGCGATGACCTACCATTGCACAGTCTCCCCAATTGTTGGTAAGGCTAGCTAAATAGTAGGTTTGATGTGCAGGGTCTATTTCAATGAAGCATTTTTGTGGTCTGTTTGTTGTGTTTGGTATGGTGGCGGCAATGGGTGTTGGTTATGCCGCTGAGCTTCCTCCGCGGGAATCGTATCAGCGGCCTGCTGATATTCCATCGCCACCGTCCAATCCTCTGACCATAGAAAAGGTTGCATTGGGCAAGACCCTGTTTTTCGATCCCCGTCTCTCGCGGGACGGGGATATGTCTTGCGCTACCTGCCATAGTCCTAATTTACGCTGGAGCGATGGGCGGGTGCTACCCTTGAAGGCTGATGGCGTTCCGAATGCACGCCGTACGCCTACTGTACTTAATAGCGCCTGGCTGCATGCCCTGATGTGGGATGGCCGCGCTGCAACGCTGGAATCGCAGGCGCTCCTGCCGATTACCACGGCACATGAAATGAATTTTGAAATGCCCCTGCTGCTGGAAAGGCTGAAAGGGGTTGCGGGTTACCAACCGCTGTTTACGCAGGCATATGGCGATGCCGAAATTACCCAGAAGCGGGTGACTCAGGCGCTGGCAAGTTTCCAGCGTACGCTGGTTTCGAACACTGCGCCTTTTGATCGCTGGATAGCCGGGGATGAAAAGGCAATCAGCGAAAACGCCAAGCGCGGTTTCGCATTATTTGAAGGTAAGGCAAATTGTGTTTCCTGCCACCAGTCATGGCGTTTCACGCTGGATGATTTCCATGATATTGGTTTGGAAAGTGCAGACCCTGGCCGTGGCGCGAAGGTGCCGTCGCAACTGGCGGCATTGATGAACCATACCTTCAAGACGCCCTCATTGAGGGATTTGCCTAAGAATGGCCCCTTCATGCACGATGGTTCCATGCACACCCTGGAAGAGGTCATCAA
Organism: Methylobacillus sp.; assembly: GCF_036844465.1. Classification (NCBI taxonomy): domain Bacteria; kingdom Pseudomonadati; phylum Pseudomonadota; class Betaproteobacteria; order Nitrosomonadales; family Methylophilaceae; genus Methylobacillus; species Methylobacillus sp. The sequence goes on along the minus strand of NZ_DAIUFW010000025.1, from coordinate 3,314 downwards.
GCATTATGAACAAGGGGGAGTCCAGCGCGAGAGTCTGTCAAAGGAGATGACGGCATTTGAACTTACAGATGCCGAAAGAGCCTATTTGATTGACTTCATCCATACTTTGGATGGCGGGCCACTGGAAGTGGAACTTCCTCATCTACCGGAGTAAAGATCATGACAAGAAAAACCAACAAAGCTGTTCATTTTCGAATGTTGAACCGCTCGGAGACGCTTGCCCAGCGTCATACGGGCTGGATGATGCGCTGGCAGTCGTGGCTGCTGGCATTGGTGGCTGGCTTTATTTTTAGCGCATCTCCCATGGCGTGGAGCGCTGATGTGCATATCATGGAACTGACGCATCACGAGTTTGACCAGTTCAGCTTTGTACCCAAGCCCGGTGATCGTATCGAGGTTCATAACAATTCGGACATTGTGCATTCGATTTATGTGACTTACCCCGATGGCACTATCGTTAATTTGAGCGAATCTGCTGCGCAATTGCCAGGCACGAAAGTGTCATGGACGGTGCCGGAAGATGCTGAAGAGGGTGACGAATATGTCATGCGATGCTGGATACACACCATCATTCGCGCAAACCTGAAAGTGAACCAGTCCGCGTCACAAGTGCGTAGATAAGGTTGAGATTAAGCAAGTGAAAATGCGTAAGTGAAATAGTCGTGTTGATGGTTGAGAGTGTACGCCATCAACATTTGAAGGTTGGTAACTGTGAGTTTTTGCCAGAGCAGATTGGAGCTGCGTAAGCGGGGGTTTTAAGCTGAAATTTTTTCTGCTGGAGACTGCAAATCTGGACCATGTATTATGGATTTTCTGGAACTTTTTTATACCAGTAATGAGTCGTTACAATAAGAATACATTGAATTATTTATTGTGATGATGGTCGTATAATTCGGTAAAAACTGATACTTCCTGGCATCACAACCACCTAGTAGTAATGGAGATGCGATCATGGCTGAAGACGGAAGTAACAAGCCTGCGTCAACGATAGAAGAGCCTGAACGCAGGCGCATGTTTAAAAAGGTGACGCGCCGATTGGGCGCGGCTGTTGTTGGTTCCATTATTGGCACTGCCTTGCTCAGGTCGCGTCCTGCGCCTGCTGCTTCTGTATTGCGACCGCCGGGCGCCCTGGCGGAAAAGGATTTCCAATCGGCCTGCGTGCGTTGCGGCTTGTGTGTGGAAGATTGTCCGTTCGATATCCTCAAACTGGCCACTTGGGCCGATCCCGCGCCTATGGGCACCCCGTTTTTCACTGCGCGGGAAGAACCGTGCCGCATGTGTTACGACATTCCTTGTGTCGTCGCCTGTCCGACCGGCGCGCTGGATCCGTTGCTTACCGACATTCGCAAGGCGGATATGGGCGTGGCGGTGCTGGTGGATCACGAAAACTGCCTCAACTATAAAGGCATGACTTGCAGCGTCTGCGTGCGCGTCTGCCCTATCCGCGGAGAGGCCATTTCGCTCAAGCCTATCCATACCGAGTTGGGCGTGTTGCAGATTCCGACGGTGGATAGCACAAAATGCACTGGCTGCGGCACTTGCGAGAAACATTGCGTGCTGGCGGAAGCGACTATCCGCGTATTGCCGCGCGAGTTGGGATTGGGCCTGTCGGGGGCGAATGCTTCTGGCCGCGCGCCTGTATGGGCGGGAGTGAAAAGATGAAAGCGCTCGGAGCTGCGTTATATCGCCGCCGTTGGCTGCTGAGTCGGCGCTTTGTCCAAATCTTTATTGTGCTGGCTTTTCTGGTGGATTGGCCTGAAATCGGGCGCATCGCTCATGGCAACCTCTCTTCCAGCCTCTGGCTTGGCGTGTTGCCGCTGACCGATCCTTTTGTTGCGTTGCAATCCTTGCTTTCTGGCACCATGTTGGCAAAAACCGCACTGATCGGCGCGGCATTGATTGCCACGTTCTATTTTCTGTTCGGTGGGCGTATTTATTGCAGTTGGGTATGTCCGATCAATATGGTGACGGATCTGGCACACTGGCTGCGGCAGAAGCTTAATGTGAAGGGCAACATGACCATGCCGAAAGAGGTGCGCCTGGGAGTGTTGGGCATGTCGCTGGTGCTGACCGTGTTGAGCGGTACCTTGGCATGGGAGAATTTCAATCCCATTACCTTATTCCAACGTGAACTCATGTGGAGCTCACTGGCAGGAAGCATGGTATTGCTCAGCCTATTTCTGTTTGATTTGCTGATAACCCGCCGTGGCTGGTGCGGACATCTGTGCCCGGTGGGTGCATTTTATGCCGTGCTAGGACGTTATGGTCACCTGCGGGTTACTGCCAAGGAATCAGGCTCCTGTGCTGGCTGTGGTGCCTGTATCAAGGTCTGCCCCGAGCCGCATGTGCTGGCTCCTGTGGTATCACTCAAGGCTAGCTCAGTCACACATGGCGATTGCACCCGCTGCGGCGCTTGTCTCGACAAATGCTCATCAGGTGCTATTTCTATGCAATTGGACTTGAGCAGCAAATCCTTCCGTAGTATCCCGATTGTCAGCAAGTAGCGCTCAAGGTTTTCACTGTAGACTTTGCCCCGGATTTGTTCCGGGGTTTTGTTTTTTTGTACTTGCAATGTGTTAAGTTGCTGCACAAAAAAATTCGGCGGATTGCTCCGCCGAACGAGGGTAGTAAAAACAGATCTACAAGGAGTGAACAAACCGGTCGATTGACCGGGATTGTTTAGTTAGTCAACCAGTTTGACTGTGCCGCGCATCATGAAAGAGTGAAATGCGAAAGAACAGAAGAAGGAATAGGCTTCACCATCTTTCAGAATACTGGGCTTGAATGTGACGGATGTTTTTTCGCCGCCACCCAGCAATGGAGTGAATGCCAGGACGCGAGGATCGTTTGGTGGCAGATAGTCCTTATCAATACCGGCTTCCATGCCAGCCTTGGCTACGTCTGTCACGTCAGATGTCTTGACCAGTACCCAGTTGTGACCCATGCCAGCCTTCGATGCTGTGCCAGTGTGAGCGAAATTGACAGTGAATTCCTTGCAGCTTTTTGGAACATCAATGGAGCGAACGTTGAACGACATGCTATCGCCAGCACTGACATTGACTTCACAGTTGCCGGCAAATGCAACGGCAGGAGCGGTTAAAAGCAGAGCTAAAAGAACGTGGGAGCGCATAATTTAAAGATCCAGTCTAAAAATAAAAAATGATTTGAGATTGCATCTCAAGTGTAACAATTGTTACGGCAGTCTCATTTTAGGTGTGACAATTGTCGCAGGATGGTAAGAATCGGCATTACTGAATTGTGAATCGCCCCCACTTTCCTAGACAGCTCAAGAGCCTCAAACTATGGAAGTTGAG
>NZ_DAIUFW010000024.1:0-9474 GCF_036844465.1 Methylobacillus sp. | reverse complement strand
ATCGACCTGATCAATGTGGTGGACAAGGCTGCCCGCACCAAGGAAGTGGCCAAGCTGGGCGCGCACATCATCGGTGTGCATACTGGTCTGGATCAACAAGCTGCTGGCCAGACTCCGTTCGCTGACCTGGGCCTGGTTTCCGGCCTGAATCTGGGCGTTGATATCTCTGTTGCTGGCGGCGTGAAAGCGACAACTGCCAAGCAAGTAGTCGATGCAGGCGCAACTATCGTGGTAGCGGGTGCCGCTATCTACGGCGCTGCTGATCCAGCAGCAGCTGCTGCTGAAATCAGCGCTGCGGCCAAGGGTACACAAAGCAGTGGTGGTCTGTTCGGCTGGCTGAAGAAGCTGTTCAGCTAAGTTAAAGCTTTTCTGTGACACCCTTTTGCGGGTGTCCGACATAGCTATTCTGGAAACCGCTGCAAGACTGTAGGAATCGTTTTGCAGCGGTTTTGATTTTTGTATTCAGGATTTGATGATTGCCATGCGTAACGCTGAAGTAAGCCGCAATACTCTAGAAACCAAGATTGCCGTTGCCATCAACCTGGACGGTACAGGTATATCCAGATTGAATAGCGGGGTCGGTTTTTTTGACCATATGCTAGATCAGATTGCCCGTCACGGGATGATGGACATCCATGTAGAATGCCAAGGTGATTTGCATATTGATGCCCACCATACAGTCGAAGATGTAGGGATTGCCCTGGGGCAGGCCTTCAGCAAGGCATTGGGTGACAAGAAAGGCATACGCCGTTATGCGCATGCCTACGTGCCGCTGGATGAAGCCTTGTCGCGTGTAGTGCTGGATATTTCCGGGCGACCGGGGTTGGGTTTCAATGTGGAATTCACCCGTGAGCGCATCGGCGAGTTTGATGTGGATCTGGTGCGTGAATTCTTCCAGGGTTTTGTCAATCATGCCGCAATCACGTTGCATATTGACAACCTCAAAGGCGCGAATGCGCACCACCAAGCAGAAACTATTTTTAAGGCATTCGGGCGTGCCCTGCGTGTTGCAGTTGAACTTGACCCGCGTATGATGGGTATAATGCCTTCAACCAAAGGCACTTTATAAAACAACTCCCCGGTTTTTACCGTTCCATCATGACAGATATAGCCGTTGTTGATTATGGCATGGGTAATTTACGCTCCGTGTCCAAGGCTCTGGAGCACGTCGCTCCCAACCAGAATGTAATCGTCACCAGCGACCCGGCGCGAATTGCCGCTGCCGGACGCGTGGTTTTCCCCGGGCAGGGCGCCATGCCAGACTGCATGCGCGAGCTGGATGCGCGTGGCCTGCGTGATTCCATCATTGCCGCTGCTGCGGAAAAACCGTTCCTGGGTATCTGCATCGGCCTGCAAATGCTGTTCGAACACAGCGAGGAAGGCGATGCCGCAGGTTTAGGAATCTTAAAGGGCAGGGTTCAGCGCTTTGCCGCGGCGGATATGCAGGATGAACATGGTATCAAGCTCAAGGTGCCGCACATGGGTTGGAACCGGGTGCATCAACAGATGGATCATCCCTTATGGCGCGGCATTGCCGACGGAGAGCGTTTTTATTACGTGCATAGTTATTACGTTGTGCCCGAAGATCAAGACCTGGAGGCGGGGTATAGCGAATATCCCAAGCGTTTTACCTGCGCTATTGCGCGCGGTAATTTGTTTGCTGTGCAGTTTCATCCGGAAAAGAGTCATGATGCCGGACTTCAACTCCTTTCAAACTTCGTCCAGTGGGACGGAGTGTTTTAATTATTAATTCGTCAATATCATGCTGATTATTCCTGCTATCGACCTGAAAGATGGTCATTGTGTTCGTTTGAGACAGGGGTTAATGGAAGATGCCACCGTATTTTCCGAAGATCCCGGCGCCATGGCTCGACATTGGGTGGACCAAGGTGGCAAGCGTCTGCACCTGGTGGACCTGAATGGTGCTTTTGCGGGCAAGCCTGTGAACGAGGGGGCGATCAAGGCCATCGTGAATGCGGTGGGCAATGATATTCCTATCCAGCTTGGCGGCGGCATTCGCGACCTGGACACCATAGAGCGGTACCTTGACAACGGTATCAGCTATGTCATTGTGGGTACGGCTGCGGTCAAGAACCCCGGCTTTCTACATGAGGCCTGTTATGCTTTCCCGGGCCAGATTATGGTTGGATTGGATGCCAAGGACGGCAAAGTGGCCGTGGATGGTTGGTCTAAGCTCACCGGCCACGACGTGATCGACCTCGCCAAGAAGTTCGAGGATTACGGCGTGGAAGCCGTGGTGTATACCGATATCGGCCGTGACGGCATGCTGACAGGCGTCAATATTGAAGCGACGGTGGCGTTGGCACGCGCGTTGACCATTCCGGTGATTGCCAGTGGTGGCGTGACCAACCTGGAAGACGTGCGACGATTGGTGGATGTGGAGCATGAGGGCGTAGTCGGCGCGATTACTGGCCGTGCAATTTATGAAGGCACGTTGAATTTTGCTGAAGCGCAAGCTTTGGCGGACGAGCTGAGTCAGGTATGAGTTTAGCCAAGCGCATCATTCCCTGCCTGGACGTCACGAATGGTCGTGTGGTCAAAGGCGTCAATTTTCTGGAGTTGCGCGATGCGGGCGATCCAGTGGAGATTGCGCGCAGATATGATGAACAGGGTGCTGATGAGCTGACTTTTCTCGATATCACAGCCAGCTCGGATAACCGTGGCTTGATTCTTGGCATTATCGAACAGGTGGCCTCGCAGGTATTCATTCCGTTAACCGTCGGAGGTGGTGTGCGTGCGGTGGAAGATGTGCGCCGTTTGCTCAACGCAGGTGCCGACAAAGTAAGTATCAATACTGCTGCCGTGACCAATCCTCAGTTGGTGGCAGATGCTGCAGCACGTTTCGGCTCGCAATGCATTGTGGTGGCCATCGATGCGAAGCAGGTAGGCGATCATTGGGAAATCTTTACCCATGGCGGGCGCAACCCGACGGGCTTGAATGCTGTGGATTGGGCGCGCAAGATGGTGGAACTCGGTGCCGGTGAGCTGCTAGTGACCAGTATGGATCGGGATGGCACCAAGATGGGCTTTAATCTCCCGCTGAATCGTGCTATCAGTGAAGCGGTTGATGTGCCGATTATTGCTTCTGGCGGGGTGGGCAACCTGGTGCATCTGGTTGAGGGGGTAAGGGAAGGCGGCGCTGATGCCGTATTGGCAGCCAGCATTTTCCATTATGGTGAATATACAGTACGCCAGGCCAAGGAATATATGCGTGACCAAGGGATAGAGGTCCGGCTATGAGCGAGCAATGGCTGAATAAAGTCAATTGGACAGACGATGGCTTGGTGCCAGTGATTACGCAGGAAGTAAGCACTAACAAAGTGTTAATGTTTGCTTGGATGAACCGGGAAGCGTTGCGTTTGACTGCCGACACTGGCATGGCGGTCTATTGGTCACGCTCGCGTAACCGTTTGTGGCATAAGGGCGAAGAGTCCGGCCATGTGCAGAAAGTGCATGAGATCAGGCTGGATTGTGATGAGGATGTCGTGCTGATCAAGGTGGAACAGGTGGGCGGCATTGCTTGTCATACCGGACGCCATAACTGTTTCTTCCAGAAACTGGAGCAGGATCAATGGGTCGTCGATCAGGCGGTCGTCAAGAGCCCTGAGGATATCTACCGCCATGAATGATGTATTGGATAGGCTTGCTGAATTGCTGGAGCAGCGCAAGAGCGCTGACCCACAGTCCTCCTATGTAGCCAAGCTGTACGCAAAGGGGACGGATGCTATCCTGAAGAAGATAGGCGAGGAGGCCGCTGAAACGATTATTGCCGTCAAGGATGGCAGCGCAGAAAAGATTATCTATGAAACCGCGGATCTTTGGTTTCATAGCCTGGTAATGCTGGCACATGCTGGCTTGGGACCGCAGGATGTGCTGCGGGAGTTGGCGCGGCGCGAGGGTTTGTCTGGTCTGGAAGAAAAAGCTTCCCGGCCAGCGGAATGATCAATAACCTGTTGAGGCGGACAATATATTCATGAGCGCAGATTGTATTTTTTGCAAAATCGCGAGCGATGACATTCCTGCAAAGAAATTCTATGAGGACGAAGAAGTCATTGCATTCCATGATATTCGCCCAATTGCGCCCGTTCATTTTTTGCTGGTTCCCAAGCTGCATATCGGAAGTCTTGCTGAATGTGATCAGGCTCACCAGGATTTACTCGGTAAGATGTTACTGCTGGCCCCCAAACTTGCCGCTCAACTTGGACTCAAGGGCTTCCGTACGATGATCAATACTGGACGGGAAGGCGGACAGGAAGTATTTCATATTCATATACATGTTTTTGGCGGTGGAGAAACACTGCCAAAGATTTGACACTCAGGAGAGCAGTCATGGGAGCATTTAGTATTTGGCATTGGTTGATCGTGCTGGCGGTCGTGGTCTTGATTTTCGGCACCAAGAAATTACGTAATATTGGTGGTGATGTCGGTAATGCGGTCAAGGAGTTCAAAAATGCAGTCAATGAAGGAAAGTCTGCTCCTCCTGCCGCATTGGATGATGATACCCAAGGGCAGACAATAGAAAATGAGGCACGTCAGCACGAAAAGCGCTGAATTGGAGCCATTACCCCGTGTTTGATATCGCCTTCTCTGAACTGATTGTGATTGCCATTGTTGCTGTGGTGGTGATCGGGCCGGAAAAACTACCCAAAGTGGTGCGTACTGTCGGCAAGTTGCTTGGACGTATGCAGCGTTATGTCAATGATGTGAAGACCGACATCAACCGAGAAATGCAAATGGAAGAACTGCAGCGCTTGCAGAACGATGTGAAGCAGGAACTGCAGGAAGTGAAAACCAGTCTGCATGACAGCGCGATTGCTATCGAGAAAGAATTGCAGGGCATTGCCCAGCTTCCGTCAGATGAGCAGGAAAAGCTGGCCAATATTGAAGTCAGAACTGCCCCGCCCGCTCCCCGGAAAGTCACCAGTAGGGAAGTGCCGCAGCAACAGCCGGATCAAGAATCTCAACAGCCTGGTGGTACCACGAATTGAGCACAACAAGCACAACTGAGACTTTTGTCACCCATATGATTGAATTGCGTAACAGATTGTTGCGCATTCTGATGGGGATTGTGTTGGTGACCATAGTACTGTTTCCCTTTGCCAACGACATTTACCACTTTTTGGCCAGCCCTATGCTGAAAAGTCTGCCAATAGGCGGGCAAATGATTGCCACGGATGTTACTACTCCGTTTTTTGTCCCGATGAAAGTGGCGTTGCTGGCTGCATTCATGATTTCGTTGCCGTATACTTTGTATCAGGTCTGGGCCTTTGTCGCTCCGGGTTTGTATACCCACGAGCGGCGCATGGTGGCTCCATTGGTATTCGCCAGTACACTGCTTTTCCTGCTGGGCATGGCGTTTGCCTATTTCCTGGTCTTTCCCGTTGTGTTTGGATTTATTGCCCACACCGCGCCCGAAGGCGTGGCGGTGATGACGGATATTGGTAAATATCTGGATTTCGCCATGACCTTGTTCATCGCGTTCGGGTTGGCGTTTGAAGTGCCGGTTGCGGTAGTGTTGCTAGTCAGCGCTGGTGTGGTGAGTGTCCCTGCGTTGCGTGGCGCGCGCTCTTATGTGATTGTGGGCGCGTTTGTCCTTGGCGCTATTTTCACGCCACCTGACGTGATTTCGCAGGTGATGCTCGCACTGCCGCTATGGCTATTGTATGAGGCCGGTATCTTGGTATCCCTTTTCATCCAGAAAAAGGGCGAAAAGGAGCAACAGCAGCACCTGCAATAGGCGCTGCTTCCATACTTTATTCTTCCGACCTGCTCATCGTGGAGCGTTGCGGAGCAGGCCGCTTGCCGATGATGATGGGAAGCGTGACTTCCGCCTGATTGCGCGCCAGTTTCAAGGTGATCTTTTTCTCTGGCTTCAAGCTGGAAATCACATTGAGCATGGTGGAACTGTCCAGAATCTCGCGGCCATCAATCTCAAGCAAGATATCTCCAGGCCGTAATCCAGCCTTATCTGCCGGACCGCCGCGCACCACGCCGGCTACCAATGAGCCGCGTACTTGTTTTAGGTGGAATGATTCTGCTAGCTCGGGTGTAATGTCTTGTGCTTCAATCCCGATCCAGCCGCGAATTACGCCACCCTGACGGATGATTTGTTCCATGACCTGTTTGACCAAGCTGACGGGAATGGCGAAGCCGATGCCCATGGAGCCGCCGTTGCGTGAGTAAATGGCGCTATTGATGCCGACTAGATTACCCTCGGTATCAATGAGTGCTCCGCCGGAATTGCCGGGGTTGATGGCGGCATCAGTCTGGATGAAGTTTTCGAAAGTATTGATACCCAGGTGGTTACGTCCCAAGGCGCTGATGATGCCCTGCGTGACGGTTTGACCTACCCCAAAGGGATTTCCGATAGCAAGTACAACATCGCCAATACTGATATTACTGGGCTGGGCAAAAGTGATGGCGGGCAGATTGCGGACATTGACCTTTAGCACTGCGAGGTCGGTTTCTGGATCAGTGCCTACGATACGAGCTGGCAAGGTGCGGCCATCGGACAGCGCTACTTCAATCTCGTCCGCGGATTCAATCACATGGTGATTGGTGAGGATCAGCCCCTGGCTATTAACAATGACGCCGGAGCCCAGGCTATTTTCACGCGGACTTTGCTGTTCATCGAGCTGGTCGCCAAAAAAGTGGCGGAACAACGGGTCATCCATGAAAGGATTACCTTGGGCCTGGGGCGCTTTCTTGGAGGTGAAAATATTGACCACGCTGGGCATTGCTGCTTGGGCCGCATAGCGATACGAGCCTGGTTGAGATGCGCTTGTATCATTGTCAGTGGGCGCTTGCTTAATGGTCGTGGCCGCCTGGTCGGTGCCGGACAGCAACTGAGGGTAGAATAATTGCACTACAAAAAGAACCGCAAGACTGATAGTGACGGTCTGTGCAAAAATGAGCCAATATTTACGCATGTTTGGTTAAACGCAGTGCAGATGGAAAGTTGGGAGCCCCATGAATTTACATGAGTTGGTGGATTATACCGGACAACTTCTGGAGGTTGAGCGCTTCCGAGATTATTGTCCTAATGGATTGCAGGTGCAGGGAAAGGCGCAGGTGCGCAGGCTGGTCAGCGGAGTGACGGCTAGTATGCAGCTACTTCAAGCAGCGCATGCGGCTGGAGCGGATGCCATCCTGGTGCACCATGGTTACTTCTGGCGCAATGAAGCGTCCGTAGTAACGGGCATCAAGCATGCACGCCTTAAATTCCTGCTGCAAAATGATATCAGCCTGCTGGCATATCATTTGCCGCTGGATGCGCACCCGGAGCTGGGCAATAACGCACAGTTGGGGCGAATCCTGGGGATGGTGCAGGAAGGCTGGACGGGAGAGCAGAGCTTGATCGCCTATGGACATTTGTTGCAGGAAACAACATTAACTGCGTTTGCAGAGACGCTTGGACGCCGACTGAAGCGTATTCCGCAGATATTTGGTGAGGCGAACCGTAAAATTCGGCGAATTGCTTGGTGTACTGGTGGAGCGCAAGGCTATTTTGAAGCTGCCATTGCTATGGGTGTAGATGTATATATTACCGGCGAGGTATCGGAGCAGGTTTTTCATCTCGCCCAAGAAACTGGGGTGGCGTATATTGCCGCCGGACATCATGCAACCGAAAGGTATGGCGTGCAAATGTTGGGTAGACATTTAGCAGAAAAGTTCGGATTGGAACACGAATATATCGATATTGAAAATCCAATATAACCAACTGATTTTAATATTAAAAATCATATTTTTCTTTTAATTTCAGCATGAACCCTGTAGAATGCCCATCCTGAATTTTGGTCGGATGAGCAGATTGTCCTTCCGGTTTATCGGATTCTTGAATGTAGGATAAAAATTATGATGACTTTGTATTCGGGCACTACATGCCCTTATAGCCACCGCTGCCGTATCGTGCTGTTTGAAAAAGGTATGGATTTCCAGGTGATAGATGTTGATATGGCAAACAAGCCAGAAGACTTGGCGGTCATTAATCCGCATAACACGGTACCGGTGCTGGTGGAGCGGGATTTGGTATTGGAGCAGGCCAATATCATCAACGAATATATTGATGAGCGCTTCCCTCATCCGCAGTTGATGCCGGCGGATCCCGTGATGCGTGCTCGTGCCCGACTGTTCCTGCACAATTTCGAAGACCAATTGTTCAGACATATTGCAGATATCGAGTCTGGCAATGCCAAGGCAGCAGATAAAGCCCGTGCCACTATTCGTGACAACCTTACCCAGATCGTGCCTATCTTTAGTCGTCAGGAGTATATCCTGGGGGATGAATTTTCCATGCTGGATGTGGCAATCGCTCCGCTGTTGTGGCGCTTGGGTCATTATGGAATTGATCTGCCGAAGCAAGCTGCCCCTTTACTTAAATACGCGGAACGTATATTCTCTCGCCCGGCCTACATTGAAGCGATGACACCTTCTGAAAAAGCGATGCGTAAATAGGAGGTGTAATGAGTGGAATCAGTTCAACCAAGCCCTATATGGTGCGGGCTATTCACGAATGGTGCACGGATAATGGTCTGACGCCGCATCTCTTGGTTGTAGTGAATACTCAGACGCGGGTGCCGATGGCCTTCGTGAAAGATGGGCAAATAGTGCTGAATATTAATTACAGCGCTACAAAAAATTTGCATATTGGGCCGGATGCTGTTACATTCTCAGCCCGTTTTGGCGGTGCTTCGAATGATCTGTATGTGCCGATGAATGCAGTGCGAGGTATCTTTGCTCGCGAGAATGGACAGGGCATGTTTTTTGGGTTGGATCCGGATGATGCCGGATCTGATAAAAGGCAGGCCGAAGGCGGTGAGGTGGATGCAGGGAGTTCGCCTAATGCGTCGGAAGTAAAAAAGCCATCATTAAGGGTGGTGAAGTAAACAGGTTTTTGTTGTGCCGGATTAGCTCAGTTGGTAGAGCAGCGCACTTGTAATGCGAAGGTCGTCAGTTCGATTCCGACATCCGGCACCATTTTCTTCTGTGAATGCGTTGACACTTGATAAAGAAGTGCGCATAATCCCGGGTTCTGTAATGGAGGGGTGGCCGAGTGGTTAAAGGCGACGGACTGTAAATCCGTTCTCTCTGAGTACGAAGGTTCGAATCCTTCCCCCTCCACCAACATAGAATTTGGAGCCAGGCAATAGATTTCTGGTAAAGATGTGCGGGTGTAGCTCAGTTGGTAGAGCACTTGCCTTCCAAGCAAGATGTCGCGAGTTCGAACCTCGTCGCCCGCTCCAAGAATTCACGATTTAATAAATATTGCCCATGTGGCTCAGTGGTAGAGCACTCCCTTGGTAAGGGAGAGGTCGCGGGTCCGATTCCCGCCATGGGCACCATTTGGTGTTTGGGTGTAACTCACTTACTTAACTTGATAAGGTCGGTTAAAGGAAACGGAAATGGCAAAAGGTAAATTTGAGCGGACGAAGCCGCACGTAAACGTTGGAACGA
>NZ_DAIUFW010000023.1:0-10872 GCF_036844465.1 Methylobacillus sp. | reverse complement strand
CAATGATAGTATGCTTCTCGCATGCGAAAGTAGGTCACCGCCAGACTTTTATTTATTGTCCAGACGCCGTCTGGGCAACGACAATGGCCCTCTTTCAGAGGGCTTTTGTTTTTGTGTTATTGATAGCGGATTGCTATAATGGTGATCATTGGGGATGGGCGTTAAGCCCATTTTTTATTTGTAAAATCAGGCAATAAGGTTTGCTATGCAGGATTTGAATGCACTGTTGGAGAAATCCCTTGATCAACTTGGATATGAGTTGGTTGATATGGAGTTGGCCAATCGTGGCAAATTGATTCGATTGTTTATTGATAAGCCTGATGGAATCAATATCGATGATTGCGTGTTGGTAAGTAACCACTTGAGCAATCTGTTGGCTGTAGAGCATGACATAGATTACGACAGGCTGGAGGTGTCTTCTCCCGGTCTGGATAGAGTTCTGAAGAAGGAATCCGATTTTGTGAGGTTCTCTGGCGAACGTGCCCAGGTGAAATTGCGTGTGCCGGTAGAGGGCAGAAAAAATTTTTTAGGCATATTGCGTGGCGTGGATCAGGAGTGTCTTGTATTGGATTGTGATGGTGCCGAGCAGCGTGTTCCGTTTTCCAATATCGATAAAGCAAGATTGTCCCCTGAGTTCTAAACACCAATTTTTTGGCGGAGATTGAAATGAGTCGCGAAATATTGTTACTGGTCGATGCGTTGGCCCATGAAAAGAATGTGGCCAAGACAGTGATTTTTACGGCACTGGAGTTGGCGTTGGCCTCTGCTACCAAGAAACGCTTTAGTGAAGATGCTGATGTGCGTGTAGCGATTGACCGTGATAGTGGTGAATACAGCTCTTTCCGTCGCTGGCAAGTGGTTGAGGATGACTTGCTGGAAAATCCTGCTGCCCAGATTGCGCTAGATGATGAACGGGCTGCTGGCCTAGAGGTTGGTGACTATATTGAAGAACCGCTGGAATCTGTAGAGTTTGGCCGTATTGGCGCGCAGGCTGCCAAGCAGGTGATCCTGCAAAAAGTGCGTGAAGCCGAACGTGAGCAGATTCTGGAAGACTTCCTGGCTCGCAAGGAACACTTGGTCACCGGTGTGATCAAGCGTATGGAAAAAGGGAATGCGATTATCGAGATTGGTCGACTGGAAGCGATATTGCCACGCGAGCAGATGATTCCCAAGGAAAACCTGCGCGTAGGCGACCGTGTGCGTGCTTATCTTTCCCGTATTGAGCGTGGTGGCCGCGGCCCGCAGCTCATGCTGTCCCGTATTGCGCCGGAATTTTTGGTCAAGCTGTTTGAGCTGGAAGTGCCGGAAATTGAAGAGGGTCTGCTGGAAATCAAATCAGCCGCGCGTGACCCTGGCTTGCGCTCCAAGATTGCAGTAAAAGCTAACGACCAGCGACTTGATCCTGTTGGTACCTGTGTCGGCATGCGCGGTTCACGAGTGCAGGCTGTAACGGGCGAGTTGGCGGGTGAACGCGTGGATATTGTGTTGTGGTCCATGGAGCCTGCCCAGTTCGTTATCAATGCTATGGCGCCCGCGGAAGTATCGGGGATTGTGGTGGATGAAGATGCACATAGCATGGACGTGATCGTGGATGAAGAGCAATTGGCCCAGGCGATCGGACGCAACGGCCAGAATGTGCGCCTGGCTTCGGAGCTGACAGGTTGGATCCTGAATATCCTGACTGAAGAAGAAGCAGCCAAGAAGAATGAAGAAGAGCACAGCGGTATTCTTCAATTGTTCGTCGAGAAGCTGGATGTAGACGAAGAAGTAGCGGAAATTTTGGTCCAGGAAGGATTCAGCACCCTGGAAGAAATTGCTTATGTGCCATTGGCAGAAATGAGCGAGATTGAGGCATTCGACGAAGATACGATCAATGAGCTGCGCAAGCGCGCGCGCGCGGCATTGCTGACCGAGGCGATTGCCAAGGAAGAAAAGGTGGGCGAACTGGCTGAAGACCTACTGCACATGGAAGGTATGGATGAAGTGACCGCACGCACCCTCGCGGGGCAGGGTGTAGTCACGATGGATGATTTGGCCGACCTGGCAGTCGATGATTTGGTTGAGATGACCGGCATGGATGTCGAACGCGCAAAGCAATTGATCATGACTGCACGCGCACCCTGGTTTGCCTGAGAGGCGCACAGCTAGCAATGGCTGTAAAGAATGCACTGGCTGACAGTGCAAATGAAAGAGATTGGAGTAACAGATGGGACAATCGAGCGTAGCACAGTTTGCCACGGAGTTAGGGCTGCCGGCAGAATTGCTTTTGGAGCAATTGAAGGGGGCGGGTGTCAATAAGGCAACATATGAGGACGCCTTGACCGAGCAGGATAAAACTGCCCTGCTGGAGTATCTGCGCAAGGAGCATGGCGCGCAGGAACCTAAAAACAAGATTACGCTGACACGCAAGCAAGTGACTGAAATCAAGAAGTCCGATAGCAGCGGCAAGGCTCGTACCATTCAGGTGGAGGTGCGTAAAAAACGCGTGCTTGTCCGGCGTGATCCAGTTACAGAGACTGGCGAGGAAGCGGTAGGTGAATCTGTTGTGGATGAGCCTATCGTGGCTGAAGCGATTGCTGTGGTCGAGTTGGCACCTGAGCCAGTAGTAGAAGTGATACCAGAGCCAGAGGAGCCTGTCGTGCAGGCCGAGCCAGAACCAGAGCCGGTGGTGGAAGCAGTCCCTGAGCCCGTGGAGGTTGCTGCAGCTCCTGTTGAGAAGCCAGTGCCTGAAGCGCGCCCCAAGTTGACAGCCAAGGAACTGCTCGGGGCTGATGAGTTGGCTTTGCGCGAACGTGAAGCCAAGCGTCAAGCGGCATTGATGGCAATTCAGGCGGAAGAGCTGCGCAAGAAGCAGGAATTGGCGCAACGCCGACAGGAAGAGGCCAAGCGCGCAGCAGAAGCTGCGGCAAACAAATTGTCGGAAGGCACGCTGCATAAGCCAGCAGCCAAGGAAGCGCCCAAGGCGGATGACAAGAGTGTCAAGAAACCTGGCAAGAGTGGCGGCAAGGAATGGAGTGACAGCGGCGATGGCAAGAAGCGCGGCGGTGTGAAATCACGTGGCGATGGCGGCGTTGCTGCTGGTCAAGGCTGGCGTGCCCATAAGGGCAAGTCCAAATCCAAGGGTAATGATGCGGCGCAACAGCACGGCTTCATGGCTCCCACCGAGCCCATCGTGCATGAGGTATTGGTGCCTGAAACCATTACCGTGGGCGATTTGGCCCACAAGATGGCGGTCAAGGCCAGTGAAGTGATCAAGACTCTGATGAAGATGGGCATGATGGTGACCATTAACCAGGTGCTGGATCAGGAAACTGCGATCATTATCGTGGAAGAAATGGGACACAATGCCAAGGCAGCTGCTTCCAACGATCCGGAAGCATTTCTGGACGAAGCGGAACATGCTGAAGCCCTGCAGGAATCCCGTCCACCTGTCGTGACCGTCATGGGTCACGTTGACCATGGTAAGACTTCGCTGCTGGATTACATCCGCCGCAGCCGTGTTGCGACTGGTGAGGCGGGCGGTATTACCCAGCATATCGGCGCCTATCACGTGGAAACTCCGCGTGGCATGGTGACCTTCCTGGATACGCCAGGCCACGAAGCATTTACTGCAATGCGCGCACGTGGCGCCAAGGCAACGGATGTGGTGATTCTGGTGGTGGCAGCGGATGACGGCGTGATGCCGCAAACCGTGGAAGCCGTGCACCACGCCAAGGCAGCAGGTGTGCCATTGGTTGTTGCTGTGAACAAGATTGATAAGCCTGAAGCCAACCCTGAACGCGTTAAGCAGGAATTGGTCACGCATGAAGTTGTGCCTGAAGAATGGGGCGGCGATGCCATGTTTGTTGAAGTCTCCGCCAAGACTGGCCTGGGTATAGACAATCTACTGGAAGCCGTGCTGCTGCAGGCTGAAGTGCTGGAACTCACTGCACCGAAGAATATCCCGGCCAAGGGCCTGGTGATTGAAGGCAGACTGGACAAGGGCCGTGGTCCGGTTTCCACTATCCTGGTGCAGGCTGGCACGCTGAAGCGCGGTGATATGATCCTGGCAGGCACTGCTTATGGTCGGGTGCGCGCCATGCTGGATGAAGCTGGCCGTGACGTCAAGGAAGCCGGACCTTCCATCCCGGTCGAGATCCTGGGCCTGTCCGATGTGCCTGGTGCCGGTGAAGAAGTCACTGTGCTTAATGATGAACGCAAGGCGCGTGAGATTGCATTGTTCCGTCAAGGCAAGTTCCGCGATGTGAAGTTGGCCAAGCAGCAAGCCGCCAAGCTGGAAAGCATGTTTGAGCAAATGGGCGAGGGCGAGGTCAAGGCATTGCCATTGATCATCAAGTCCGACGTTCAGGGCTCCTACGAAGCTTTGTCCATCTCGTTGCAGAAATTGTCCACCGAGGAAGTCAAGGTCAATATCATCCACACTGGCGTGGGTGCCATTAGCGAATCTGATGTGAACCTCGCAGCAGCATCTAAGGCGGTGTTGATCGGCTTCAACGTGCGTGCCGATGCTGGCGCGCGCAAGCTGATCGAAAGCTCCGGCGTGGATGTGCGCTACTACAACATCATCTACGAGGCTGTGGATGAAGTGAAAGCGGCGCTGGGCGGCATGTTGTCGCCAGAGCAGAAGGAAAACGTCATCGGCACCGTGGAAATCCGCGAAGTATTCCGTATTTCCAAGGTTGGTTCCGTTGCCGGTTGTTACGTGCAGGATGGCGTAATCCGTCGTAATTCCAAGATCCGTCTGATCCGTGACAATGTGGTGATCCATACCGGTGAGCTGGATTCGCTGAAGCGCTTCAAGGATGACGTCAAGGAAGTGAAATCCAACTTCGAGTGCGGCTTGTCACTGAAAAACTACAACGAAATCGAAGTTGGCGATATCCTCGAAGTCTTTGAAGTCGTGGAAGTCGCGCGGACCCTGTAAGCCATGGCCAAGGAATTTTCCAGAAGCGACCGCGTTGCCGAGCAGATTCAGCGTGAACTCGCTGATCTGCTGCAATTCGAAGTGAAGGACCCCAGGGTTTCTTCCATGGTGACCGTGACCGAAGTCGAAGTCAGCGGCGACATGGCGCATGCCAAGATCTATTACACTGCGCCGCAAGGCACGCCTGAATTGCAGAAAGGCCTGGAGAAAACAGCTGGCTTTCTGCGTAGCCAGCTTGCCAAGCGTTTGCTGTTGAGGACCGTACCGCAACTGCATTTCAGTTACGATGCCTCGATCGACCGCGGTATGCATATCGCCAAGCTGATCGATGAGGTATTGCCTCCCCCCTCACCTGATCAAGACGACGAGTCTGCCTGAGTAAAGCGGTACGCTGTGCAACAATTCAGGCGAATCAAGCGCAATATCGATGGTGTGCTATTGCTGGACAAGCCATTAGGTATTTCATCCAACCAGGCCTTGCAGATCGTCAAGCGGCTCTACCAAGCGGCCAAGGCTGGCCATACCGGCAGCCTCGACCCGTTGGCTAGCGGCTTGTTGCCGATCTGCCTGGGCGAAGCCACCAAGTTTTCCCATTTCTTATTGGATGCCGATAAAAGCTACCGAGCATTGGTGACGCTGGGCAGCACAACCACGACAGGCGATGCCGAGGGCGAAGTGCTGGCGCGCTTGCCTGTTACCACGACGCAGCCCGAATTGGAAGCCGCGCTAAAAAAGATGGTCGGTGATATCCTGCAGGTGCCTCCCATGTATTCCGCCTTGAAGCATGGCGGCAAGGCGCTGTATGAGTATGCCCGGGATGGTGTGGAAATTGTCCGCGAGCCCCGGCCTGTGACCATACATGCCATTCAACTCGAGCGGTTTGAAGGCGAACAGTTCGAGATGGTGGTCTCATGCAGCAAGGGCACGTATATACGGACGCTGGCAGAAGACATTGGCAAGCTGTTGGGGTGCGGCGCCCATCTCGGTGGCTTGCGGCGCCTGACGACGGCGCATTTCAATCTGCAGGATGCAGTCACGATCGAACAGCTTGAACAGATGCCGCTGGAGCAGCGTGATGCAGTCCTGCTGAGAGCGGATGTCGCGATCGAGAACTTGCCCCAGGTGATTCTTGACGACGATAGTGTCTTTTATTTATTGCGTGGCCAGGAAGTGTGGAAATCCGGTTTAAACATTGAGGGATTGTTCAGGCTTTACTCTGCTCAAGGCGCTTTTCTGGGTATTGGGGAACAAACTTCCCGAGGCTCTATCGCCCCCAAGCGTCTGCTTCGTCAAACGGGCTAGCCAGGTACTCACTTAATTGGTTTTGTATTCGTGAATGAAGATTTCGTTTTGCCATGGGGCCAAGATAATCAAAAAGTAAGTCAATATTGATTTATTGAACTTATACTTGAACAGAGTTATAATCAAAAGTTGATTGTAAATGAATGCACTAGCGGGCTTGATGTAACCTGCATTTGCATTGACGCAAAACACATCGCACAACACAGGATTAAGTTATGGCAATTACAGTTCAAGAAACAGCAAAGATCGTTGCTGATTTCCAACAAGCTCCAAACGATACAGGTAGCCCAGAAGTTCAAGTTGCGCTTCTTAGCGCCCGTATTACTTATTTGACAGAGCATTTCAAAAGCAATGCTAAAGACCACCACTCCCGTCGTGGTCTGTTGAAGCTGGTAAGTCAGCGCCGCAAGTTGCTGGACTATCTCAAGCGCAAGAATGCTGATCGCTATCGTACATTGATCGAACGCTTGGGTCTGCGTAAGTAATCATCGCGCACTTGTGAACTCATAGGATAAGCCGAAAGCAAAGCGGAAACGCGGTGCTTATCGGCTTATTTTTTTATATAAAGGACAAATATTGTGACGGCAATCAAGAAAACGATTACCTATGGTCAGCATGAGCTGACACTTGAAACCGGAGAAATTGCACGCCAGGCGGATGGCGCAGTGATGGTCAGCTACGGCGACACCGTGGTGCTGGTGAGCGTAGTAGGCAAGCGCGAAGTGAAGGAAGGCCAAGACTTCTTTCCGCTGACCGTGGACTATCAGGAAAAAACCTATGCCGCCGGCAAGATCCCTGGCGGCTTCTTCAAGCGCGAAGGCCGTCCTTCCGAAAAGGAAACGCTGACCTCCCGCCTGATCGACCGTCCACTGCGCCCGCTGTTCCCCGAAGCCTTCTATAACGAAGTGCAAGTGGTCGCAACCGTGATGTCTTCCGATCCCGAGATCGATGCTGATATTCCAGCGATCATTGGCGCTTCCGCAGCACTGGCGATTTCCGGCATCCCGTTCTATGGCCCGATCGGCGCAGCACGCGTGGGTTACATCAATGGCGAGTACGTACTGAACCCTACTGCCTCTCAGCTCAAGGAAACCCAACTGGACCTGGTCGTTGCGGCAACCGACAGCGCCGTATTGATGGTGGAGTCCGAAGCCAAGGAACTGCCGGAAGATGTCATGTTGGGTTCCGTGGTCTATGGCCATGAGCAAATGCAGGCTGTCATCAATGCCATCAATGAGCTGGCAGCTGAAGTCGGTAACGAGCCTTGGGATTGGACGCCTCCAGAGGCCAATACCGAGCTGATTGCCAAGGTTGAAGCATTGGCGGGCGCTGACATCAACGAAGCCTACAAGATCAAGTCCAAGGGCGCGCGTTCCGGCAAGCTCGATGAAATCAAGAGCCGCGTATTGGGCGAGCTGATTACAGAGACGACTTCTACCGCTGAAGCCAACGAAATCAAGGGTGCGCTGTTCAACCTCGAAGCCAAGGTGGTGCGCAGCCAGATCCTTAATGGCGAGCCGCGCATCGACGGCCGCGATACCCGCACCGTGCGTCCGATCAGCATCCGTACCGGCGTATTGCCGCGTACCCATGGTTCTGCATTGTTCACCCGTGGTGAAACCCAGGCGCTGGTTGTCGCGACATTGGGCACCGGCCGCGACGAGCAGATCATCGACGCGCTGCAGGGCGAATATGCCGACCGCTTCATGCTGCACTACAACATGCCTCCATACGCCACCGGCGAAACTGGCCGTGTCGGTACGCCTAAGCGCCGCGAAATCGGCCATGGCCGTCTCGCCAAGCGCGCATTGCTGGCAGTATTGCCTAGCCAGGAAGAGTTTGGCTACACCATTCGCGTGGTGTCCGAAATCACCGAATCCAACGGCTCTAGCTCCATGGCCTCCGTCTGTGGCGGCTGCCTGTCGTTATTGGATGCCGGCGTGCCTGTGAAGGCGCATGTTGCTGGTATTGCCATGGGCCTGATCAAGGAAGGCAACCGTGTGGCTGTGCTGACTGACATTCTGGGCGACGAGGATCACCTGGGCGACATGGACTTCAAGGTGGCTGGTACCGAATCCGGCATTACTGCGCTGCAGATGGACATCAAAATCACCGGTATCACTGCGGAAATCATGCGTGTCGCCCTGTCGCAAGCCAAGGAAGGCCGTCTGCATATTCTCGGCCTGATGAAGGAAGCTGTCGGC
This sequence comes from Methylobacillus sp., assembly GCF_036844465.1. Taxonomy (NCBI): domain Bacteria; kingdom Pseudomonadati; phylum Pseudomonadota; class Betaproteobacteria; order Nitrosomonadales; family Methylophilaceae; genus Methylobacillus; species Methylobacillus sp. The sequence continues at coordinate 2,442 of NZ_DAIUFW010000023.1, read as the reverse complement.
GAGAAGCCTCAGGAGCTCTCCGCATTTGCGCCGCGCATTATCACCATGAAGATCAATCCCGAGAAGATCCGCGATGTGATCGGCAAAGGCGGCGCGGTGATTCGCGCATTGACCGAAGAAACCGGAACCACGATTGACATTGAAGAAGACGGCACGATCAAGATCGGTTGCATCAGTGCCGAAGCGGGCGAAGAAGCCAAGAGGCGCATCGAGGCGATCACTGCCGAGGTGGAAGTGGGCCAGGTCTATGACGGCACCGTCCTCAAGCTGCTGGATTTCGGTGCGATCGTTTCCTTGCTGCCAGGCAAGGATGGCTTGCTGCACATTTCCCAGATCGCACATCAGCGTGTGAATGCCGTGGCTGACTTCCTCAAGGAAGGCCAAGTGGTCAAGGTCAAGGTGCTGGAAGTGGACGACAAGGGCCGTGTGCGCCTGAGCGCCAAGGCATTGCTTGATGCGCCTGTGGCAGAGGAAAAAGCTGAAGAGCCTTCAACAACAGCGGATCAACAGTAAGTTAGCGGTTGTTGCTGTAATTAAAAAAGCCGGGGGATACCCGGCTTTTTTTTCGCAGTAATACTAGTTAAATGCTTGATGCGAAGCTGAAGCTACAATTTGGGAGTCTGCCCTTGGCTCTCGCGGGCTTTGCGCGGTAGGGATATGAAAATAAAAAGGCCGGTTTAAAACCGGCCTTTTTATTTGAGCACACACAAGGTAATGAATATATCTTGTGCGGGAAATCAGGGCGAGAAACGCCTATCACAATAAAATGTTACTATTCTCGAACAGTGTATTTACTTGGCAACCTGCTTTTCGCGGATTTCATCCAGCGTTTTGCAATCGATGCACAATGTTGCAGTTGGGCGGGCTTCGAGCCGTTTCAGGCCGATTTCTATGCCGCAGCTATTGCAATAGCCGTAATCGCCTTCATTAATCTTGGACAGAGTCTCGTCGATCTTTTTGATCAGCTTGCGCTCGCGATCACGGTTGCGCAGCTCAAGCGCCATGTCGGATTCCTGGCTGGCCCTGTCGTTGGGGTCGGCAAACATGGTGACTTCGTCCTGCATGGTATGCACCGTGCGGTCAATGTCATGACTCAACTCTGCTTTCCAGTCGTTCAGAATTTTCCGGAAATGATCAAGTTGCTTTTCATTCATGTATTCCTCGCCATCCTTGGGTTGGTAAGGAACGAATTGTCTTGTGATTGCTTCAGTCATGTCCGCCTTGAAAGAATTGATTTCGGTTAACAGAAAAATAAAGCAGGCGCAAGTGTACACTGAATAGATCGGTGATGCAAAAGCCTTGCTGGCGAGGCCTTGGGCCAGCAAGGCCCTAAAGAGATTTATGCTGTTGCCGGGCCAGCTTTTCGTAGCTCCAGCGCTGTCAGCGTATTCTGCATCAAGGTAGCCACTGTCATGGGGCCAACACCGCCTGGGACCGGGGTAATCCAACTGGCACGCTCCTTTGCCACGGCAAATTCAATATCGCCGCACAAACTGCCGTCTTCCAGGCGGTTGATGCCAATATCAATCACAATCGCGCCGGGTTTGATCCATTCCCCTTTGACTAGGTTGGGTTTGCCCACTGCTGCGACGACTACGTCGGCACGCTCAACATTGGCTTTGAGATCTTTGGTGTGGCGATGGCAACTGGTGACTGTGCATCCGGCAAGTAATAGTTCCAGCGCCATCGGGCGCCCAACGTGGTTGGACACACCTACCACGACGGCATCCAAGCCAAGCAGCTTCATACCGGTGGATTGCAGCAACCTGATCACGCCATAAGGTGTGCAGGAGCGCAATGTGGGTTGACGAACTGCGAGTCTGCCGATGTTATAGGGATGAAACCCATCGACGTCTTTTGTCGCGCTGATGGTTTCAATGATCTTTTTCTCTTCTATATGTGCAGGCAACGGGGACTGTACCAAGATGCCATCAATTTCTTCATCATCATTGAGTTGCGCAATCAGCGCCAGCAGATCAGCTTCGGAGGTGCTGGCAGGCAAGTCGTAAGCGAGAGAGCGGATGCCGGTTTTCTCACAAGCCAATCTTTTGTTGCGTACATAGATAGAAGAGGCTGGGTCGTCTCCTACCAGAATGACGGCCAAAGCCGGAGCGCGTAACCCTTTTGCCAAACGATTGTCTATAGAGGATTTGATATCGTTCAGAATCGTATCGGCGATCGCTTTTCCGTTAATGATTTGGGCAGTCATGGCAAGTTGTCTGAAAAATAATTCGCTATTTTAGCAGAATCTGTTTGACCTTCCCGCGGGAGTACGCTATATTTCACGCCTCTTCGGGGTGTAGCGTAGCCTGGTAGCGCGCCTGGTTTGGGACCAGGATGTCGGGAGTTCGAATCTCTCCACCCCGACCAAATTTTTTAATGATTAAATTGCCCGACAATCTGCCCGTAGCTCAATCGGATAGAGCACCAGCCTTCTAAGCT
>NZ_DAIUFW010000022.1:0-10878 GCF_036844465.1 Methylobacillus sp. | reverse complement strand
AACCGACCAGCGCGGCGATGGTGCATGCCAGGAAGGGCTGCGCGCGGCGGCCGCCTCGGACAGGCACTTCCCGGGCACGCTGGATGTAGCCGATGCCCGAGGTGTGGAGGTCGAAGTACGATTTCTCATTGGATGTGGCATTCATGGTGAATCTCCATAGAAAAAAGCGGAGACACACCAGCCCACGCATGCGGGGAAGGTGCGTAACCCCGCGATGAGTTGATGAGGCGAAAGCATCCGCCACCAGGAATGGTGGCCGCTCGCGAACGGATGCGGTGCAAGCTGGGTGATCAACGCAGTGGAACCGCGCCGTAGCCTTGAGGATCGTGGCTACCTGGGATGCTGCTGACGGCTGTCAGCGAGGCATGGCGGCAGCATGGCCCTACCCCACGCGCGTAGCCGCAATCAATCGGAAATCCGCCATTCCCTTTTTTCGCAACACCCCATTCCTTGAGGGGACTTGCAGTCTCCCGGCGTTGGTGAGACATCAGAAGTCGGATCGGTTGGCTGCAACCTGAGCCACCGCTGTGCGAGCTGATCAGAGTTCAGCCAGCGGCGAGGTATGTGCGGTATTGCCTTCCTGGGGTAGAAGAGCAATTGCAGATAAGTCGAGTGCTGGATGCATGGAGTGCCGTCGAGCGGACCCTCACGGTCTCTACTTCAATTTCGACCTGGAAGATGAAACCAAACTGATAAATCTCTGAAGCACTGAGGAACATCGGTCACGACGCCACACAAGCTCCCAGTTCTGACGAATGGTCAAGTCCGACAGGGGCATGAAGGCGACTGTATCGGGGGCGGTGCGGCGAGCACCTTCCGGCAGGATCGTGCATCCCATGCCCGCAGCGACCAACGTCAACATCGACGCGGCGTCCACGCCGTGGACAGCGGTACGCGGCGTGAAACCAGCATCGAAGAAACAATGAATCAGCTTGTCATGCCATGCTGGAGCGGCCGTGCGGGGCAACCAGATGAACTCCAGATCCTGAAGGTCTTTCAGCACTTTCGGTTCCTTTCCCCTGGGCCATTTCCAGTCCGCTGGGTAGGCCAGCAGCATGCGGTCTGAGAAGACTGGAATACCCTCAAAAGAGGGGTCATCAAGCGGGCGAAACAGCAGAAAACCCGCATCCAGCCTCCCTTCTGCGATCTGGCCTATCTGCACATCGGAAAGCAAGTGGTGCAGCGTAATCCCCACCCCCGGCACCTCCTGTCGATACCTCTTCAGCACAGCAGCGATTGCGGGCGCCAGGGTCTGCATCACCGGCAGCGCGATGGATAAGTGCCCTGATTCTCCGCGGCCTGCACGCTGCGCTCGCTCTTTCGCTGCAGCCGAATCGTCAAGCAACTTGTTCGCGTCCTCCAGCAGTTGATGTCCCGCATCCGTCAATTTCACGCCACGTGTCGTGCGCTCGAACAAGCGTGTGCCCAGTTCGTCTTCGAGTGACTGAATCTGGCGGGTCAAGGCAGGCTGAGCAATGTGGAGTGCCTGGGCCGCGACGCTGATGCGCCCATGTTTGGCTACTGAAGAGAAATAGCGCAACTGACGCAGATCCATGGCTATACCTTTTCGGCATTAAATGAATGTCAAAAAGTATTTTACGGCATGACGACTCATTCCTACCATCTATTGCCATGCGTTGGCAAGCGTCGAAACACTCCGACAACTGCCCAAGCAACGCGCATCGTGGACCGAGCCGCGACGCAGTTCCGGACATGCCGGGCACGCTGCTGTGACGCTACCGGATGAAGCATCGAAGTGACCATGCTGATTACATCAACTATCTCAAGGGGTGAAATTTGAGCAGAATGAACAAGCGCCAGGCAATCAAACTAATTGCCGGTATCGCGCTCGCCTCCGCTGTTCTGCCCACGACATGGGCGCAATCTTTTCCAACAAAGCCAATAACGCTTGTGGTGCCTTACTCGCCGGGCGGCGGTTCGGACATCATGGCTCGCGCGTTGGCTTCACGGATGTCTGAAGATTTGGGACAGCCGGTAGTTGTCGAAAATATCTCAGGTGCAACTGGTGCAATTGCGGCACAACGTGTCCTGAACAATGTTGCAGACGGTTTGCAAATATATGTCGGCTCACCAAACGAACTTATTCTAGGTCCTTTAGCCATGCCATCATCTCGCGTCAAAAGCGAAGATTTTCAGATGATTGGCAAGGTGGGCGACTTCACCTTGGCCGTTCTTTCGCGTGGCGACTTGCCCCCAAACAACCTCAAAGAACTAATCGATTATGCCTCACAACGCGCACGTGAAGGCAATCCTCTCACCTATGGCAGTGTGGGCCCCGGAAGTCTATATCACCTGCTGGGTGAGAAATTCTCCCAGCTTACCGGCGCGTCGATGATTCATGTTCCTTACAGAGGCGGAACGCCTTTGACCGTGGATCTAATAGGAGGGCAGATCGACCTATATCTGGGCGCTATGGGTGCAACTTCCACGCCGCACATCACCAATCGTACTGGCAAGCTGAAAATGCTAGCCGTCATATCTCCTGAACGGCTGGAGAGCTTTAAGAGCGTTCCTGCAGCGAATGATTCGGTTTTACTGAAAGATTATACATATAGCTTGTGGCTTGGACTTTTTGTAAAACAAGGCACTCCAGAAATTTTTATTCAGAAACTTCATGGCGCCCTAAACAAAGCGCTAGCAGATCCAGCCGCAAAGAAAGCCGCAGACACCCTGCAGGTGGTCCTCGCTCAGCCGCAAACACTTGCGCAAGCTGATCAACTTTATAAAACAAGTACGGCTCAATATAGAGCGATGTTTAAGTCCAGTGGATTCAAGCCTTAAATTATGTCCTCCAATACTGAAACTGTCCTCGACATCAGCCAGCTTACCGAGTTCCGCCGGGACCTGCACAGGCACCCTGAGCTGAAGTATGAGGAACGCCGCACTGCCGATAAAGTCGCTGCCTATCTGACCTCGCTTCACATCCCAATGGTGCGCGGTTTGGGTTCCACCGGCATCGTGGCCAGCATCCATGGCAAGGGCCGCAGTGCAGACAACCCAGGCCCAGCCGTGGGCATTCGCGCCGATATGGATGCGCTGCCGCTGCAAGAAATCAATCATTTCGATCATGCGAGCAAGTTCGATGGCCGCATGCACGCTTGCGGACACGATGGTCATACCACCATGGTGCTGGGCGCGGCCGAACTGCTGGCGGCTAACCGGCATTTCGATGGCACGGTACACCTGATCTTCCAGCCCGCCGAAGAAGGAGGCGCGGGTGCGCGCGCCATGATGGACGACGGGCTATTTACGCGCTTCCCCTGCCAAGCGGTGTTCGCGCTGCACAACTGGCCCGCGCTACCGCAAGGACAAATGGGTGTACGCGTAGGCCCCATCATGTCCGCGGCTCGGAAGTTCGAAATCATCGTGCGTGGAAGGGGCGGTCACGCCGCGCTGCCGCATACAACGATCGACCCGATCCCGATCGCCTGCTCCATCGTCGGACAGTTGCAAACCTTAGTATCTCGCGGGACCGATCCGCTGGATGCGGCTGTGTTGACGATTGGCAAGATCGATTCAGGCACATCGGCCAACATCATTCCCGACGAAGCACGTATCTATGGCACTTGCCGCAACCTGACTAAGTCATCGCAGCAATTTCTCATCGAAGGCCTGCGCCGCATCTCAAGTCATATTGCTGAGGCGCACCTCGCCACCGCGGAGGTCGTCTTTACGCCGGGTGGGTACCCCAATACCGACAACCACGGGAAGGAAGCACTGTTCATGGGCGAGGTCATGCGCGAACTAGTAGGCAACGACAACGCATATACCGATGTGCAGCCCGCGATGACGTCCGAGGACTTCGGTTTCATGCTGGAGGAAGTGCCTGGCGCTTATGGCTGGATCGGCAACGGCGCCGGTGGCAAGCCCGGCGTAGGCCTTCACAACCCCGGTTACGACTTCAATGACGAAAACCTGGCGCTAGGTGCACGCTTCTGGGACCGGCTAGCGCGCCGGTGGTTCGAAACGCTAGCAGTGCGATAGCACCCTATTTATTACCAGGCGCCTGTAATCCAAAGAGATGTGAAGATGACAGACATGATTAGTACGCGCCCGGCGCTCAAATCGCTAACAGGTGCTGCCGCGGCCTCATCGTCGGCACCGTTGTCGTGGGCGCAGACGTTGCCGGCCAAACACGTGTGCCTCCACATCCCCGACTCCGCAAGCGGGGGATCGGCTGTTGTCGCCAGGGGGCTGCCCGGCCAGATGGGCAAGGCGTTGGGCCAGATACAAGCCGAGCAGACTTCTACATAGAACACTACGCAGTACCGTGCAATTGCCGAATCCGCCAACCTCTAATCCAAATGATGAAAACCAGCACACACGACCAAAAAGATAGTTCTCCCTTCGATGAGGTCATCGATCGGAAGAAATCTCATTCGATGAAATGGGCGATTGGGCAGAAGCTTCTTTCCGCAGATGAATTCGCGGCTGACCCTCTGCCGATGTGGGTCGCCGATATGGATTTTCGCGCTCCACAGCCGGTCATCGACGCACTCCATGAAGCAGTAGACCATGGCATTTTTGGTTATCCGGGCGGTGCGACGAGCAGCTATGTCAATGCGGTGATTGGCTGGCAGGCCAAGCGATTCGGTTGGAATGTCGAAAAAGAGTGGCTCATTCAAACTTCGGGCATTATCACGACGCTGAAGACAGCCATCCAGGTATTTTCATCCCCGGGTGATTCGATCCTGATCCAGCCACCCGTGTATGGCCACTTTCATGGCGATGTCTTGATGAATGGCCGTCATCTGGCCTACGCCCCGCTGGAGCGCACAGAATCGGGATACCGCTTCGATGAAAAGACTTTCGAGGCGGCTATCCAAGGCAATACGAAGATCTTCATTCTCAGCCACCCACACAACCCGACAGGCAACGTCTGGTCAGAAGAAGAGTTGCGCACCATGGGTGAAATCTGCCTACGCCATGGAGTGCTCGTGATTTCGGACGAGATTCATCAGGATCTGATCGTCAACCGGGAGAAGAAGCACATTCCTTTCGCCTCCCTCAGTGAGAAGTTCGCGCAGAACAGCATCACCTGCACAGCGCCAAGCAAGACATTCAACTTGCCTGGTCTGCAAAGCGCGAACGTGTTCATCCCCAATCGACACGTGCGCGAGGAACTGTTGAGGCAGTACGACCGCAACATGTTCCCGCTGGTCAACACCCTAGGCATGGTCGCCGCAGAAGCGGCTTATGCACACGGCGGATCCTGGGTAGACGAAATGCTGGAGTATGTACGTGGCAACCACACGTATTTTCGCGATGCGATCAACAGCGCAACGTCGAGCGTCAAAGTCATGCCCATGGATTCGCTCTATCTGGCATGGATGGACTGCCGCGGGCTTGGCTTGGATGCCGATGCACTGAACAAATTCATGCTGACCAAGGCCAGGGTTTGGCTCGACAAGGGGCAGAAGTTTGGAACTGAGGGGCACGGCTACATGCGTGCCAACCTCGGCTGCCCTCGCTCTACGGTCGAAGAGGCAGTTCATCGCATCACCCAGGCGATCGCGGAGCTTTGACTAGAAAAGAAGGATCTTCATCATGAGTGAAACTATTGAACAACGCCTGATGCGACTTGGTGTGGAACTACCTATTCCCCCCAAGGCGGCGGCCAGCTACGTTCCCACCACCCTCGTGGGAAACACTCTCGTCACTTCCGGACAACTGCCTTTAAAGAATGGCCAGTTGACAACGCAGGGGCTGCTGGGAAGCGAAATCGATGCAACGCAAGGACAACTCGCTGCCAAATGCTGTGCGGTAAACGTGCTCGCTCAGGCAAAAGCTGCGCTTGAAAACCTCGAACGAATACAGCGCCTAGTGAAGATCACCGTCTTTGTTGCTTCCGCGCCCGGTTTCTTCGAGCAACACATCGTCGCCAACGGAGCTTCGGATCTGTTTCTGTCAGTGCTCGGAGAGAAAGGCCAACACACCCGATCAGCAGTGGGGGTCGCGGCCTTACCCATGAACGCCGCAGTGGAAGTCGAAGCGACGTTTGAAGTCGCCTGACGACCTACATTGGCGCAGCACCTGCCAGCGAAGTCAGTTTATCGAAAATAAGAGTTCTCACCGCATAGGCGCGTGATGAGCAAAAGACATCAATAAGGCAAGCAATGGATTTGTGCATTGCTTGCTCCAAAGCCACAAGGATTCTGTGGCCGATGCGATCGGTACGTATCGTGAGGAATGGAGACAACAGTGAATCAGAATTTTCATGCGACCGGAGCGACGTCTTTCGCTCCTCTTCAGGAAAAACCGTCAAAGCAACGTATTTTCCTTCTCGCGATACTATTTATCGGCATTTCGGTTGCATATTTGGACCGCGTAAATGTCGCAGTCATCGCCGCCAACGCGCGGTTCCTGGACGACATGGGAATCGCCGGTCAGCCGGTAAAAATCGGACTGATGATGAGTCTGTTTCTCGGAGCCTATGGGATTTCTAACGTCGTCCTAAGCCCTCTTGGTGACTATCTCGGGCCTAGGAAAGCGATGATCGCAGCATACGTGATCATCTGTCTTTCCTTATTCACTGGCGGCGTAGCAAGTACGTTTGGAATTTTATTGGCAACACGTGTTTTACTGGGCATTGGCGAAGGGCTCTACTACCCAATGCAGAACACATTTGTCAAGAATTGGTTTCCACCTAAAGAACGAGGCAGGGCCAATACGGCATGGTTGATCGGTCAATCACTCGCCCCAGCCGTTGCCATGCCAGTTTTTGCGTATCTTGTAGCAGCGCATTCTTGGGAATCGACGTTCCACTTCTCATTTGTGCTTAGCCTGATTCCGCTCGTATTGCTGTTATTTTTTACCGCCGATACGCCTCGTGCACATAAACGGGTGAATAATGCAGAACTGTCTTACATAGAACAGAATCTAGCCAAAGAAGACGGCAGCGATAACGAAACCTCTCCGAAAAAAGAGTCATTTTCGAAGTTGGCAAGAGCATACGTCGCAAATTATCGCTTCTGGATGTTGATGTTGATTCTTGCGACGAACTCCATTCTATCTTGGGGTTTGATGACCTGGCTCCCAACCTACCTGAACAAGGAGCGTGGCTTTTCTTGGGAAGCCATGGGGTGGATATCATCGCTCCCTTTTATCCTTGGCTTTCTATTCAAGATCGCCGCCGGTTTCATCATAGACCGAACGGGTCGAAATGCGCCCGTCATAGCGCTCTCGGCACTGCTATGCGCTTTAGGCGTATTCCTGGGTGTCACTATAGAGAACAACTATGTCGCCGCCATCGTTATCGCTTTTGGGATCGGCGCATCCTCTGCACAAATCCCAGGCGTCTTCACGCTGTTGCAAAAATTGGTTCCAAAGGCCGCCATATCCTCAGCGGCAGGCACGTTGAACGGGATAGCCGTGGGATTTGGGGCACTATCACCCGTGTTGATAGGTCTTTCCATCAGCATGACTGGCCATTTCAGTGCCGCGCTGTATCTCATCATCGGCATCGTATTGACAGGCGGGGCCCTAGCGACTACATTGGCCGTCCAGAAGCTCTAAGCATGGGGCAGCTTCAATGCTAGCCGGATCTCAAATAAAGTAGCCAAGAATCCCAATGGCTACCTCGTTCGCTCACCGCACAACGAGCGCAGCCTTAATTATTAGATTAACCGTGTAGAAAACCCATGACTTATTGCGACCGCTACAACCATCTGCTTTCTACCGAATCCAGTCTCGCTGCTGAACGCTATCAAGCCGGCATTGATCTCCTATTGTCGATATGGCCAACGGCTGGAGAAACATTAGATCAAGCCATTGACGCTGATCCCGAGTTTGCGCTGGCATTGGCCGCCCGAGCCAGGCTTCATGCGGTCCATTCTGAGGTCACTCAGGCAAAAGCGAAGATCGCCAGGGCGGCTGAGCTTGTGGCCAAGAAGGGGTCGGAACGCGAACGCAGTCACGTAGCTGTTCTGGCTCATATCATCAACGGACAGGCGGCGACCGCATTGGCTGGTGCCATGACGCATACGGATCTCTGGCCGAATGACGTTCTAATCATGTCGCTGATGCTGGGCGCTTTTGGCCTGCTGGCCTTCTCAGGCAGAGCAGACCACAACCAGGCCCGCGTCGATCTTTGCGAACGCCATGCTCCGCATTTCGCTGCCGATGATTGGTGGTTTCTGACCTATCGCGGATGGTCCCATGGAGAGAATGGGAATGTGCGACTCGGCAGGGAACTGACGGAACGTGCTTTGGAACTGCGACGCAAGAATGCAAATGCGGCCCACGCACTTGCCCATGTCATGTATGAACAGGGGGCAAGCAGTGAGGCGGAGCAGCACCTCGCGGATTGGATGCCGGAATACGGCCGATCAGGCGTCTTGTACGGTCACCTTGCCTGGCATGGGGCGTTGATCGCTCTGGAGCGTGGCGATACGGATCAGGCACTTGAGATCTACAACAAGAATATTGCTCCGTCGGCAAATTTGGGGGTGCCGATCAACGTAGTCAGCGACACGGCGGCTTTCCTCTGGCGGATGCAGGCCTATGGCTACGATGTTCATCCCGACCTTTGGCAAAACGCTGCTAGCTACGCTTCCGGATACTTCCAGCAGGCCGGTTTCCCCTTCGCGGACATTCATATGGCCATCATCGCGGCGGCCACTGGCGATAAAAGCGCACTACTGGCGCGAGAAAAGAAGCTCTCCGAGATGGTGAACTCCGGGGCGTTGGTAGCGGGACCGGTGGTGCCTGCCATCTGTCGTTCCGTGCTTGCTTTTGCCGAAGAGAATTATGCAGAGAGCGCCCGCATTTTGGAGCCCGTGGCGCAAGATGCGGTGCGTCTCGGTGGAAGCGGCGCGCAGCAAGAGATCGTCGAAGATACGCTCTTGGTGGCATTGATGCGCTGCGGTGAAGCAGCTAAGGCCAAGGCATTGTTAGAAGAGCGTCTTGGCAGGCGCCCATCGCCTCGGGATAGTCGTTGGCTCTTGACGGTTCAGGCGCACTAACGCTTCGGCATCGCAGCGCCAGCGTCTCGCCCCAATGCACAGGCTGCCTGATGGGTACGCTCTGGCCGATACGATGCCAGTCGTCTATTCCCCCGATTTCTGATGTTCGACTACACAGGTCTCTTGAAAGAGATAGCAGAAACGCAATGAGCGCCCCATCTTCTCGAAGTGACATAACAAGCGGGCATTGGTTGATCCGATGGCCTGGGCCAGTAGCAACCATTGCACTTGCACAATTGCTAGGTACTTCCCTGTGGTTCAGTGCCAACAGCGCGGCAGATGATTTGATGCGCACCTGGCATGTCACTGCGGCTGACATTGGGTGGCTGACCAGCGCGGTGCAGGCGGGGTTCATCATGGGAACTCTCGCGATTGCGTTAGGTGGCATGGCCGATGGCTTCCGGGCAAGCCGAATTTTCGTCATCGCGTCGATCGCGGGGTCTTTCTTCAATGCCTGTTTTGCCTGGTTTTCCGATGGATTGATCAGCGCTGCAGTATTCCGGTTCCTCGTTGGAGTTTCTCTAGCCGGGATTTATCCGATGGGCATGAAGCTGATCGTGAGCTGGAGCCCGGAACGCACCGGCCAGGCGTTGGCTCAACTGGTTGCAATGCTGACGTTGGGCACAGCGCTTCCACATGCATTACGTGAAGTCAGCGGCGGACTGTCTTGGCAATACGTAATCCTTGCATCATCTGTGTTCGCGCTGCTGGGCGCTGGACTGATATACCAGTTGGGTGACGGCCCCCATTTGCCGAAAGCGCGCACAGAACCCTCCGGCCAAGGCCGTGGCAGCGTCTTCACCGCCTTCAGGGTCAGCGGCTTTCGCGCTGCCGCATGGGGATACTTCGGCCACATGTGGGAGCTTTATACGTTCTGGACAATCGTGCCGTTGCTCGTCCAACGCACCGTACTGGGAACGGAGTATGCGCGGATTGGCGTATCCGGCTTGTCATTTTTCATCATCGCAATCGGTGCGGTCGGCAGCTTGGCTGGTGGAATTCTTTCACGCCACTTCGGTAGTGCCAAGGTCGCGCTTGGGGCGCTGGCCGCCTCATTCCTCTGCTCGCTCCTGTTCATCGTGTTCTGGAAAAATCTTCCCGCAGGCGCACTTCTCGCCATCGTTCTATTCTGGGGAGCGACCGTCGTTGCTGACTCTCCACAGTTTTCCGCGCTTTCGGCGAAATCCTGCCCGCCCCACTTGGTAGGAGCAGCGCTGGCAATCCAGAACTCGATTGGCTTTGCGATCACCGTCGTCTCCATCGCCGCGACGACTGCGCTGTTTGAGCACATCGGTGTTGACTCCATTTGGCTGCTGCTGCCCGGTCCGATATTCGGCCTGGCTGGCTACGCATGGGCCTCTCGCCGCACAGCAAGCCCTTGCTAGAGAGAATGTAGCGGTGTTGAGGCCTTGGCGGCTGGCTTCATGGTGATCGTGTTCGGGTTACACGCTCGCGCATCCAGAATGTGAATGGAGGAGGTCGTCATGGCGCTTCAGGACGACGCATTTCCTCGTGCCGGCATTTGAAGTGTGGAGTCGATGACCGTGTAGGCATCAGCCTGGATAGTCCAAGAGAATGTTCCCGTGCGGAGATAGAAAAAGGCTCCCCCCCGATGGATGGAGAGCCTGTGGGGCACGCGGCCGCGATGGCTGCAATGTCGATGAGTCTCTCCAACACTTCGACAAGCATGTCGAAATACACCTCGTCGTGCCGATCGACCAGTTCGACCTATTCACCGTTCTGGCGGTGCAGTTCCACCACGTAGGTGTCGCCGCCGCGGTCGTAGAGGATCGTTACCCGGCCCTCGAACTTTGCGGTCGAGACCGTGAAGCTGATCGCTAGCCCGGATATTTCACCGTAGTAGAGCCACAAACGAGTACGGCATTGCCCTTGT
>NZ_DAIUFW010000021.1:0-12838 GCF_036844465.1 Methylobacillus sp. | reverse complement strand
AGTTACGACAGTTTCCTGCCGAATGACCGTTTACACAAAAATTCTTACACCCTCTCTCCAGGTTACGTGCCATTTTTATACCGATACTTTGAATCAACCCTGACTTACCAATAGTTCGATCTCTATCATGTACCCAGATATCAATAGATCCCGTTGCTCTGTTACAACCTGAATAATATCCACGGATAGGTGATTTATTTTTCTGGTCAATTACAACAAAATCATTCGGATATAAAGAAAATACGAACTCAAAACTATCGTCAATCTGTGTCCATTCATCCTCGTCCTTACCTTGAACAATTGCCCGATTCGGCAACCCTGTCACCTTATGATGCACATACACTGGCACCAGATGATATTTCCCTGCCTTAGTAAACACATCCACCCGCAGCATCGTATCGTTCTTAGCAACGCCGCCACGGATGGGAATGCCTGAAAGCTTATCTATGACCATCGTCACGGTGCGCACGACCGGGCCAGTAGGATTACCCTGTTTATTCGGTTTACGCGGCAATGCCCGCAATCTTTCGATTTCCGCGCCTTCCTCCGTTGTCAGCGCCCGCTTTTCTTCCTTGACTATCTTTTCGATATCTCTGGCCTGTTTCTCCCGAGCTTCGCGGCCTTCAACCCAAACACGCAATGCTGAATACAGTTTTTCATTACGTTCGGGATCAACCAATTTATCAATATCAGTGATTTTCAAATCGCTGACCGCGACTTTCTGTGTGACGCTGCCTTTGGTTTTCAAACGTTCCGGCTGTGCATAAATGGTTTCCTTATGGACGGCTCCGCTATTCCGCCGTTGCGGTGCGCGTGAGACAAACAGTGTCCTGACATCATGCAATGCATCATCGTCATACCCCATGCCCCGTAATTCCGCCCGCAAACTTTGTAGATCGTCCTGATACAAACGGGCCGTCAATTCCTGACAAAAATGCGGCCACGGTGTTGGAAAATGTTGCTCCAGTTGATCCAGCATCGTGGGATTCACAATTTCCCCGGTTTCCATATCCACCAGGCCTTCACGCGCCGCAGCCAGTTCGTTGCGCTTGGAATAATCAGCCAATCTTTTGACCATTCCATGACTACATACAGCGACTACAACAGCATCCAAGGCATGATGCCGGTCTGAATCGGCCCGCACTTTGACCAATCCCCAACGAGCGCGCAAGAACGAGGTCAATTGGCCGTTCACCACTACGCAACGTTTGGAAGTACTGCCTTCCGCGAGCTTGAGATAGCGCTCGACATAATTCTTGAAGAAACGGCAAATATAGCGTGTGTCGTTAAGGTTACGATCGCTGAACTCACTCGCCTCTTCTTTGCCAAAATCCTTGCGCAACAGTCGGTTACGTTTGGCCTGCCGATAGGTTTTGGTGGAGTTAACAAATGCCACAAACTCGCGCCAACGTGGGCTGTCCTCCTTGCCGCCCAGATACTCATAAGGCGTCATATTGCCTTTGTTGCGGTTTTCCGCAGTCAGCACCAACACCCGGTTATTCTTACTGTCATCAAAGCTGCGGGAATATGGCAGGGCATGGTCCACCTCCACATACCCCATTTCAAACAAGCGATTCATGTCCAGCGGTTGCAGAGAATAAGCGCACTTGCCATGTTGCTCACGATACAATTGCCACTTCTCGAACTCCCGTCCCTTGAGTTCGCCAGAACTGTTGTATTCAGCATCAAAAGCCAATCTGTCTTTTGCATTGCGATCCCGATATTCCTTTTGCTGCCGTTCAATATCACGCCGTTCGTCCAATGGCCGAGACAAGTCTCTCGCCATTTCAATATGCACTTCATCAGGCGAGCCATATTGCTTGATCATGGCATTGACCACTTTGCGCGCCTGATTCAGCGCGCGAAGCACGACAGGGTTACGCGGAATATCCAGGTCTTCATTGAATTTAAGCCTACCGTCCTTTTCACGAGCGACATAAAACGGCGGCAAATACCGATATTCTCCAGCACCAGCCTCATGCATCTGGCTATGGTGATAACCTGCTTCAATGCACGCCTCATCATAGCGCTGCCCTTTCTCCATATAGGGCAGGATTCGATACAGCGCCTTGAAGGATAAATTGCTGAACTTATCAAACCGCACCGTGAGCAAGACCTGAATCAGATCGGCCTTGTTTGGCAAGTCCAGCTTGTTCAATTCGCGCTCAACCTCCTCATCTTCCTTGTAAACGCTCAATATGCGCGCAATCTCGTCATACAATTGCGGCTTGCCATCCAGCGCAGCCACGGTCACTTGCCGCCAATCCTCTTCCAACCCTGCGTCTTTCATGCTTTTGCGCAAAGTCTGCCAGGCTGGCATCCTGACCAGCTTTTCTTCTTCCGGGTCTTTGGTTTTCTGCTGCTCTTGATTAGCATTGGGGTAGATTAAACCTGCGAAGCGGAAATCTGCTGTCAATCCGGCTTTTTTAAGTGCATTACGCAACTGCTTATAGCTGAAATCTCCACTCTGCTCATACGGCAAACCCAGCACCAGATGCCGCTCAGCTTCATTCAATGCACGCCTCTCGCCATCCACGATCAGCCGCAGGTTGTTCAAACGCGTCAGCCAGACATGCCGCTCAACAGTGAAACTCGCTTTCGGTGCACGGTACTCTCCCTTTTCAAACGTGCATTTACCGAGCATTTCCAATAATTTCTCGCCAGACAAAGCGGGATGCTGAGCCCAGAGTAAGCCGGTTTTCCTATCCCGCAATGCCTGCTCCAAGGTTTCCGACGTATACGGATTGCCCAAGCTGCGCTGCCTGTCGAACAAGATGCTCAATTCATCATCTAACAACAACCGGGATAATGCCTTGCTATAGTCGCCGCGCTTATTGCGCTGGGCATCCGGGAATTCGCTGATCACCATTTCAGCAGCAGTTCGATACTGCTTTTCCTGCATCAACCGTTTGGTGCCCGCCAAGCCTTTCTTGACCGCGCCGCCTTCCTTGTCACTCTCGGCCGCTTTTTCTTCCGCCTTGCTCAACCAATGGAAACCACGATGTTTGCAGATATGGTAGATGACGCGTGCCCACTCTTCCGGCTCCAGCTTCCTGTCCAATGCCGCTACGCGAAGCCTCCAAAGATCAGGTGTTTTGAATCCAGCAGGCGGCGCTTGCTTCAGCACGCTCACGTCATGAATCAAGGCTTCACGCTTCAATAATCGTGCGAGTTTCGTCAATCGCCATGCCCGTCGCCGCAAGCGGCGACGCAACAATCTGGCCATCCGCCGGGCAAGATTTAATGATTCCCCTTTATCCGCGGTTTCCGCCTTATCAAAGCAGCGCACCCCAAGGTCAATAATGCGGTTTTCTCCCAGAACAGCCCAGCCAACCGACGCAATCCCGATATCCAATCCGAATGCCAAAGGGCCAAGATTCTTCTTGTTTTGCATGCCAAAGTCCCCTATCATTTGTCCCGTTGTAGTCATCCGGGGTGAGAGCCGTTGCTACAATAAGAACTTAATTGTTCGTATCCAGCCCGGCCTTCTGGCCGGGCTTTATTATTTCCACCTCTGCAATATATATCACCCATTGTCAATTTACTATTCCGCAACGCAGGCCTCTGGGTATTGATCGTAAAATCACATGCATATCATGCTGTTCCGCGATACGTTATAATCCGGCAAAGAAGCTTTACCAGATACTCAGGCACAATTCCTATAATGATCAAAAAACTGCTGCAACGCGTTTTTAAATCCCCCAAAAAACCTGCCTCCTCCAGTACGGTCCGTCCTCAGGGCAACACCGAGCGCATTCCTGCCAAGGTGCACCACATAGACCGCAAGCTCATCAGCAATGCAGCGATCAAGACTACTGACAGCTTGCAAAAGGCGGGTTTCGAGGCGTTTATCGTGGGCGGCGCGGTGCGGGACCTTTTGCTGAAGCAACGCCCCAAGGATTTTGACGTGGCGACCAATGCCACGCCGGAGCAGGTGAACCGGATTTTCCGCCGTTCGCGCATCATCGGCCGCCGCTTCCGTTTAGTGCATGTGATGTTTGGCGACGAGACCATCGAGGTTTCCACCTTTCGCGGCCATCACCTGAGCGAAGAGGGCGATGCCAAGGTGGCAGATAGCGGCCGCATCCTGCGCGACAATGTGTTCGGCAGCCAGGAAGAGGATGCCGTTCGCCGGGATTTCACCGCCAATGCCTTGTATTACGACCCGGCCAGCGAAGAAGTGCTGGATTTCCACCATGGCGTGGCGGATATCCAGGCGGGCATCTTGCGAATGATAGGCGACCCGGCGATGCGTTACCGTGAAGACCCGGTGCGCATGCTGCGCGCGGTGCGGCTTTCCGCCAAGCTGGGATTGAAAATTGACGCCGCCACGGAACAGCCGATTTCCGAGCTGGCCAATTTGCTGCATGATGTGCCGCCTTCGCGCTTGTTTGACGAAATGCTCAAGCTATTCCTTTCCGGACATGCGCTGGAAAGCGCGAATGCGTTGCGCCAGCATGGCCTGCATCATGGCTTGTTGCCATTGCTTGATGTCGTGCTGGAGCAGCCGATGGGTGAGCGCTTCGTGACGCTGGCACTAAAAAATACGGACGAACGGGTGCAGACAGGCAAGCCGGTATCCCCCAGTTTCCTGTTCGCCACCTTGCTTTGGCATGAGGTGCTGCTGGCCTGGAAAAAATACGAGCAGCAAGGCAATAAACCCATCCCCGCGCTGCACATGGCGATGGATGAGGTGTGCGATATTCAGGCCGAGAAGATGGCGATTCATAAGCGCTACAGTGCCACCATGCGCGAAATCTGGGGCATGCAGCCGCGCTTCGAGAATCGCGCGGGCAAGCGTCCTTATGGCCTGCTGGAGAATCCGCGCTATCGCGCCGCTTATGACTTTCTGCTTTTGCGCTGCGAATCCGGGGAAATCCCCACCGAGCTGGGACAATGGTGGACGGATTTTGCCAATGCCGATGGCGAGAAACGCCAGGCCATGCTGATGCCTGAGTCCGCGCCGCGCAAGCGCAGACGCCGCCGCACCAAGAAACCCGCTGCGGCCTCTGGAGAATAACCATGGCACGCGCCTATATCGCATTGGGCAGCAATCTGCGCGACCCTGCCGATGAAGTCAGCCGCGCCTTTGCCGAGCTGGGTGATTTGCCGACAACCCGTCTCGTACGCCGCTCGTCGCTGTATCGCACGGCACCGGTAGGCTATGACAACCAGCCGGATTTCATCAATGCCGTGGCAGAAGTGGAAACCAGCCTCAGTCCGCTTGAGTTGCTGCGCGCCATTCTGCAACTGGAAAACCAGCATGGGCGCGAACGCCCGTTTCCCAATGCGCCGCGGGTGC
The DNA here is from genome assembly GCF_036844465.1 of Methylobacillus sp. Classification (NCBI taxonomy): domain Bacteria; kingdom Pseudomonadati; phylum Pseudomonadota; class Betaproteobacteria; order Nitrosomonadales; family Methylophilaceae; genus Methylobacillus; species Methylobacillus sp. Next base: position 7,536 of record NZ_DAIUFW010000021.1, on the reverse strand, counting down.
TGGACCTGGATTTGCTGCTGTATGATGACATTGCCATACGCACCACTGAACTGACACTGCCACACCCTCGCATGCATGAGCGTGGTTTTGTGCTGTTGCCGCTGGCGGAAATTGCGCCCGACCTGGAAATTCCCGGTCATGACCGAGTGGCAAGCCTTGCGCTGCATTGCGCGGATCAAGGCGTCGCCTTACTGGAATCCTCAGTACCATGAGTATTTTTGACCGTTTTCACTATATCGTGGTTGAAGGCCCGATCGGCAGCGGCAAGACCACGCTGGCCAGCAAGCTGGCGGACATGTTCCCGGTCAACCTGTTGCTGGAAAATGCGGGCGCCAACCCTTTCCTGCCCAAGTTCTACCAGGATGCGCCGCGCTACGCCCTGCCTACGCAGATGTTTTTCCTGTTCCAGCGCGTGGAGCAGATCCGCGAGCTCTGCCAGCGCGATATGTTCAACCAGGCGACGATTGCCGATTTCTTCCTGGAAAAAGACCAGTTGTTCGCCCAATTGAACCTGGATGATGAGGAATACGCGCTCTACCGGCAGATGTATCAGCATTTGCATGTGCAGGTTCCCACGCCAGACTTGGTGATTTACCTGCAATCCCCGGTGGATACTTTGTATGAGCGGGTCAACCAGCGCGGCACCAATTACGAGCAGGAAATCGCGCGCGAATACCTCTCCCGCCTGGCCGATGCCTACAGCACTTTCTTCCACCAATACGACGGCGCTCCGGTGCTCATCGTCAATAACGAAAACCTCGACATCACGGAAAAGGATGCCGCCATGCAGATGCTGCTGGAGCGCATCATGCAGATTCGCGGCCGCCGCGAGTTTTTCAATCCGAACATGGAGTAAGAGGAACCTGTTCCACATGAACCTGCTTGCATTACAACAAATGAAGGCGCGCGGCGAGAAAATCGCCGTGCTCACCAGCTACGACGCCAGTTTTGCCGCCTTGTGCGACAAGGCCGGAGTAGAGGTGCTGCTCGTGGGCGACTCGCTGGGCATGACCATCCAGGGCCACAACAGTACATTGCCGGTTTCGCTGCGCGATATGGAGTACCACACGCGATGTGTCGTCAAAGGTGCGCAACAGGCTTTCATCGTCACCGATATGCCGTTTGGCAGCTACCAGAAAAACCCCGAGCAGGCGTTCGAGAATGCCGCCCTGCTGATAGCAGCTGGCGCGCAGATGGTCAAGGTGGAGGGCGGCGCCATCATGCTGGACACCGTGCGTTTCCTCGTGGATCGCGGCATTCCCGTCTGCGGTCATCTGGGCCTGACGCCGCAATCGGTGCACCAGTTCGGCGGCTACCGCGTGCAAGGCCGGGACGACGCGGCCGCGCGGCAATTGCTGGCGGATGCGCAGGCGCTGGCCGAGGCTGGCGCTGGCATGCTGGTGCTGGAAATGGTGCCGTCAGCCTTGGCCGCCAAAGTCAGCCAGGCCATCGCCATCCCTGTGATCGGTATCGGCGCGGGCAAGGACTGTGATGGACAGGTGCTAGTATTGCAGGACATGTTGGGAATTTATGCCGGCAAATCGCCGCGTTTCGTGCGCAATTTCATGCAAAACGCATCCAGTATAGAACAAGCCGTTGCTGACTACGTCGCGGCAGTCAAATCACAGGCATTCCCGGCCCCCGAACACAGCTTTGAATAAACCATGACGTTGGAAATCATCCCTGACATTGCCAGCCTGCGCGCGCGCCTGGCCCAGGAAAAAAATATTGCCTTCGTGCCTACCATGGGCAACCTGCATGCCGGGCATCTCCATTTGATAGCGCTTGCCCGACAATACGCTGATTGTGTAGTGGCGAGCATTTTCGTCAATCCCTTGCAGTTCGGCGCCAATGAAGACCTGGACAATTATCCGCGCACCCTGGCAGCTGATTGCGAAAAGCTGGAAACAGCAGGTGCCAACATCGTATTCACGCCGACGGTCAGCGAAATGTACCCCACCGCACAAACCATGCGCATTACGCCTCCACCCATTGCCAACGAGCTATGCGGCGCGGCACGGCCCGGACATTTTGACGGGGTCGCTACGGTAGTGATGAAGCTGTTCAATATCGTGCAACCGCAGGTAGCGATATTCGGCAAAAAGGATTTTCAGCAGCTATTCATCATTCGCGAACTAGTGCGCCAGTTCAATCTGCCGATTCAAATCATCGCAGGCGAAACCCAACGCGAGGAAAGCGGCCTCGCGCTCAGTTCGCGCAACGGCTACCTCAGCGCCAGCCAGAAGCTGGAGGCGCAACGCCTGTATCGCACCCTGAAACTGATCGCAGACAATGTGCAGCAGGGCAACCGCGATTACCGCGCCATCGAGACCCAAAGCAGCCAATACCTCACGCAACTCGGCTGGATGGTGGATTACATCTCCATCCGCTCCGCCCTGACCCTGATGCCTGCCAACGCTGAAGACCGCAACCTCGTGGCGCTGGCTGCAGCACGGCAGGGCAAAACCCGCTTGATCGACAATATCGAATTTTCCGTTGCCTGATATAAACAGGCAGACGGAACAGCGCAGTACCCCTCACATCTTTCCTGCACTCTCAAACCAGTAAAAACCAATCTCCATACGGGTTCCCAGCTTTCTTTCTAGCGGAAAAAACTGCTTGAAAAATGCGATTGCTTCCTATTGAGTACCACTTAGGTGTAATTGCCGCTCCTGCCATCAATTGATTTAATCAGGCTTCCAGTTCAATTTGTTCATCGCAATTTCAGGAGAAGCACTATGAAAGTCAAGCATCAGGCAGTAAAAGACCAGCAACCATCCATGAACGTGGACGGTGTCGCAGCATGGCTGGGTGATACCTTTGTTTCCGCAGACAAGGACAAAACCATCTGCGCAGGCTTCTTCCATCTGGGCGCAGGCAAGCCTTTGGACTACACCTATGATTACGAGGAAATGAAGATTGTGGTGGATGGCGAATTTCACCTGACCGAAGTCAACACAGGCACCAAAGTCGTAGCCAAGGTAGGCGACGTGATCTATTTCGCCGATGGCGACCATATCATCTTCGAAACACCAAAGGGTGCCATTGGTTTCTTCTGTGGTCAGCGCCAACCTCTATAACAGGTTGTAACTGCCATTCTCCCGCCCCGGTACTGTGATCCAGTCTCCGGGGTCTTGTCATTTTAGCTTTTGAATTTTTTAACCTCTGGTTTTATGCTGATGCCGCCAGACGGCAGCTTCCAGGCGGCTGGTCAGGTTCAGCTTTCTTAGCAGATTCTTGATATGCACCTTGACGGTGGTATCGCTGATCCCCAATTTGCGCGCGATGGTCTTGTTGTTCATCCCCGCAGCCAGGCACTCCAGAATTTCATGCTCGCGATCCGTCAGCGCAGCATCATTGTTCGCCTTGCGGACATTGGGCTCCAGCAGCGCGTTCTTCAACACCTCGGTCAGGCTGTCCTGCAGCACCGTCACGCCGCTGGTGGCCTTGAGCAGGTTGTCACACAAATCTTCCGGCTCCATATCCTTGAGCAGGTAACCGTCCGCGCCGGCGCGCAAGGCTTCCAGCAAATCATCCTCGGCGTCTGATACGGTGAGAACGATATTGATGCTGGAAAGCGTGGTGGCCTTGAGTCGTCGCAAGGTTTCCATGCCATTCATCCCCTTCATATTGAGGTCAATCAGGATGATATCCGGCAGCAACTGTTCGGCAAGGTCCAGCCCTTCCTGGCCGGAAGCTGCTTCCCCGATCACCTCGAAATGCTCATCTGCAGAAAGCATTTGCCGTACGCCCTTGCGGAACAATGCATGGTCGTCAACCAACAGCACTTTATAAATTTTTTCCATGTGACACCTCTCAGCCCTGCGGCAATTTTGGAGTAAATACCAAGCGGACCCGGGTTCCGCCCTTGCGTCTATCTGAAATTTCGATGGTCCCACCCAGGCTATAGGCGCGCTCCTTCATGATGGTCTGGCCATAATGGCCCTGCCCGTCAGCAAGCGGCTTGTAGCCAATGCCGTCATCATCAATGGTAATGACCACGGTGCCGTTCGACTTGTATAACACGAGGGAAACCATGACATTCTTGGCATCCGCATGCCGCACGATATTGGACAAGGCCTCGCGCACGATATGCAGGATGTGGAACTCTTCATTGACATTCAACCGGCAATTATCCAGCCGGTTATCCAGCGCAATCGACAGGTTGGAGCGCTGGGAAAATTCATCAATTGCAAACTGTAACGCCACGCCCAATCCACGCACATCCAGATGCACCCTGAATGTCGCCAGCAGTTCGCGTAATTCGCGGTAGGCATTATCCAGCCCTTGCCTGAGCTCAACAACCACCTCGTCGCTATTATCCTTGCCAGTGCTGCTTTGCAGACGCGCAATCTGGATTTTCATGAAGGAAAGGGATTGCGCCAGCGAATCATGCAACTCGCGGGCAATGGCTGCCCGCTCTTCCAGCAATGCAAGACGGCGCCCTTCCCTGTCACGGTCGTTATATCCGATCACCATTTCCAGCAACTTGCTGGTCAGTTCCAGCAGTTGCATTTCATGACTTTCCAGGATGCGATCACGTTCCGTTTCAACCAGCAGCATATCAATGGAGTCGCTTGCCGATGCAAACTTCAGCGCAATACAGCGCACTTCCATCTGATCCGCACCCATTTCCACAAAATTCACCATGCCATACTGCGCCAGCTCATCGGCATGAGCCGTCTCCAGTATCGTAGGCGCATGGGTGGAATACACTACCTGGCCTACCGCCAGCCTGGGGCTGCTTCCCTCAAAAATGACAGCCACATTATTAACATTCAATGACTTTTCCAAAGAGAGCAATATCCTGCGCAAGCTCAATTCGTTTAACGGCTCATGCGTGACAATCTCGACAAAATGCGTCAAAAACTCCTGCGCCCGCAACATCCTGCGCAAGCGGTCGCTCACCTGATCCGCCCAGCTCTGACCCGCAGTCAGGCTTTCCAGCTTGGACATTACGGCAAACAGCTTGCGCTCCAGCAACGTGAACTCATCCTCCTTGAAACCAGAAGTGAACTGGATCACGGTACCGGGAAGGAAAGACAATAATTTACCCACCCGATCCACCAGGATACGCCGTGCGCCCAACGTAATGGCTGTAATGCAGACCATGATCAATATCATGGCCACAAATTGCAGCAAAGCAATCACGGATTGTTTAATCTCCAGGTCGTCCTCCAGCGCTGTCGATAACTTTTCCGCCGCCTCTACCACCTCCGTCGCCTCGGAAATCACATCAGTAAATGGCTGCTTGGTTTCACAGGCAATACGCAGGTTTCTTTGCGCCAGATGCAAAGCACTGAGCGCATCAATAAGCGCAGGATTGTTTTGCTTGGATATCCAGACCAACTCTTGTGGTTCAATAAGCGAGAAGTGGATTTCGCGCGGATTGAAAATGGATTTTGCCAAAGCATCATCGCCGCGTTCTGCCATATTAATGGCAGACCTGAACAAAAATGTATGATTGGTAATCTTTTTAATTGTGGATTGGGTTAAAGGAATATAATCGATTAAAAACAGTGCGCCAGCCATGGTAAGCATGACGCTCATGGCAATGCATCCAAGCAACACCAGCAGGCGCAGATAAAGCACATGATGGCTTAAAAACCTGAATTTATTCCTGACCAGTTTGAACATTTTCTTCCGTCATGTAGCGAGAATGTTTCCGGATTTAATGAAAAGTCACTAAAAAGGGCTCACAAGATGAGTTTATATATTTTCAGCACATTGATACTGAGTCTTGTATTCATGCTTGTTTTTGGTAACTGGTGGGATAATAACGCGCCATTTCGCGGCCATGTATTGATGGTTATTTTATTCATCATTTTCATTTTTTCCACCATTTTAATGATCGCGACTTATCCTGTTCTTTCCAACCACATCATCCGCAATAAGAAACGCAAGAATTCAGATAATATCACATGGGGAAAAGACGTTTCCGTCAACCTTTCCACACCTGCCGCAGTGGTAGATGGATATACCCTTATTTTTGCCAATCATGCATTCCTCAATGACCTTGGCATGTCCGGCATGCATGAGCAAATTGTCGGCATGCCGCTGACCAATATCATTCATCCATCCGACCATCACACCCTGGCCCGCCTGCTCTCGGAAAGCAAACATAACAACACACAAAATAACCAGGTCGTTACATTACGCATGCTTTGCTACGATGGCACTATTCTCCCTGCGCAAATGGCATTGTCCCTGATAGGCAACGAGAACAACTCCAACCTGAGTTTGCTGCAATTCTCGTCAGAATCCAGCTTGCGCAGCGTATCAATCCCCTCCAATGATCAATCGCATTATCAATTGCTTATCAACCAGATCGAGCAAATCGTCTTCCACATCAATGCCAATGGCGAAATTATTTTTCTGAACCCCTCCTGGGAGCACATGCTGGGGCATCCCATTCCCGCCAGCACCCATCAGCCATTGCTCAACTTTTTCCATCCCGAAGACAAGCCCATGGTGGAAGCACGCATCAACTCGCTCACCCAGGGGAAAAGAAGCAGTTTTCATCTGCAATGCCGCCTGATCGCCAACAACGGCCATACCATTTGGGTGGAACTCAGGGCCAAGACAACCTCGGCACATAAAGGCGAACGCTCCAGCGTCATCGGCACCATGGCCGACATCAACCGCATGAAAACCATCGAAGCCAGCTTGCGCGCCAACCGCCGCTCGCTCACCACATTACTCAGTAATATTCCCGGTATGATTTACCGTTGCAAAAATGATAAAAACTGGAGCCTGGAATTTGTCAGCGATGGCAGTATTGATGTGTTGGGTTATGAATCAAACGAGTTGATCAACACTTCCACATTTTCGTTTGCTGAAACCATTTATCATGAAGACCGCGAGATGGTTATGGATATCATACAGCGTGGCGTTGCAAGCCAGAAACGCTACCAGATGATCTATCGTCTTGTGACCCGTTCCGGCGAAATCAAGTGGGTATGGGAGCAAGGGAAAGGCGTCTACTCCAATACCGGTGAGTTATTGGCGCTGGAGGGTTTTATCACCGATTTCTCGGACCAACCTGATTCCTTTTTATTATTGAAATTCCGCGATCTTTTTCTCAACCAGACATTGAATTAACTTTGATAACAATTCATTCTTTCAAGAACAAAAAAGCCAACATTATTCAATGTTGGCTTTTTTATTTCATATTGCTTTAATAGCGATTTTAGAAAGTACGCTTGAGGAAAAAGATCACATGATCCTTACCAGTATGTTTGCCACCTGCATCTACGTAGATGTTGTCATCCGCAGTGGTCATGGTGTAATTCACACCCGCATTCCAGCCTGTGGATTTACCCACGGAGAAATCCTTGTTCACCCCGATCAGGTAATCGGTGTAATTGAAGTCTGAGCGATGCTTCACGCGCTGATGGCCTGCATGCAATACCAGGTTCACATCCCACCACGGCAATGTGTAGTTGAAATTCAACTCAAGATAATCGCTGCCCCTGGAACTACCCTTGCCATCTGCATCGGGTCCTTTATCCAACCCTTTATATCCGAAGAAATCAG
>NZ_DAIUFW010000020.1:0-14062 GCF_036844465.1 Methylobacillus sp. | reverse complement strand
TCAGCTCTTTTAACCAACTCTACTTCTGACCTCTGCTAAAAATGGGGTGATTACCGTGAGACCTAGAATGCTCGACATGTCAGTAGCCTTCCTGAACTCATGTGCCAAGTTCACGCCTCCACCCCATGCATCAAAAACTTTATCCGGGTTTTTTCGAGACAATTCCTTTATTTCACTCAAGAGCTGCAGTGCAGCAGTTGATACATGAAGCAACGATTGCTCTGCATCTCTTTACTGGTTGCATCTCAAAATACGAGCTATGAAGGACATACTTTACTCAAACAGATCCGCATGAGTGCCCGCACGTACAAATATGACCTGCTCAACTTTACTACCATGATCAAGTTTATAGGCCAACAAAAACTCACCGCCGATATGGCACTTAATGGCGCATCATTTGCTATAACAGCACCATGCCTTCTTTTAGTCGATTCATATCGTATCGACCAGATTAAGTTAAACGCTCCCAATCTTTGAGAAAAGACTTGGTGTAATCAGATGTGCGTGGAAACCTGCTACGTTTACTTTGAGCTGTTTTTTTCGAGATCATTCTGCAATTCATCAGCTGTTGCAAAACGAGCCTTACGTCCGTTAACAATGGCATCTGCTTCCATCATTGCTGCATGAGTTTCTGGATTAGGGACTTTAAGAAGAAAGGGAACCCGAACATGCACCATGCTTGTAGTAGTCATAATCTACTCCTTCATCAATGGAGTTACATTGCATCTCAATTACTTTAATAGCTAAAGAGGTGAAGCTGGTTACTCTTGCTGTTTTATTCAGAAAAAGTTTCCTGCAGCACAGCAAGAATACCTGAGAGAGCAGCTTTATCGACCTTGCCAAGATGCTTGACAAAGCGTGTTTTATCCAGCGTTCGAATCTGGTCTCCCAGGATTAACCCTTTCTTACCCTCAAAACTCAACGGGACACGAAAAGGTGCTGGATGACTGCCTGTTGTCATTGGCGCAACAATGACAGTGCGTAGATGGTCATGAATTTCCGCAGGAGATACGATGACACATGGTCGGGTTTTCTGAATCTCGCTACCGACAGTAGGATCTAACGATACTAGCCAGATATCTCCACGCGTCACCTTTACCATGAGAGGTCCGCATCCCCTTCATTGGCAAACTCAGGCCAAACAGCTTTGTCATCGCCTGCTTGTGCAATCAGGCTGCTAGCTTCTGCCCAACCAGACCTTGTGCTTTTCGCAGGCTTGCGTAATACAATAGCATTGTGCTCAATTGACATTTCAAAGCCATCTTCAATGCCTAATTGAGCAATAACAGCTTTGGGAATAATCACTCCTTGAGAGTTGCCCATTTTTCGAAGTGTTGCCTTCATCTTGATTTCCTCCAAAACAATAAGCACATTGTATCAACCCTGGAAGCCAATTAAAAGCACAATGTTATTACATCAAGCTATCGTTGCATCTCAAAATACGAGCTATGCAGGGCATAGACAAGGCCTTTTATTTGCAGACGCTGTTTAATCGCCGGATCCGGCGCAGCTGGTAAGGGCGCCGGGATCCTGCGTTCCCCCTGGCTTAAATCTCCACTTCGACCGTTCATTGTAAAAGCCAGCTGCAGGGCAGCAGACAGAACGAGCAAACTTTAATCGATGCAGGGTGGATACCCTATCCTCACCCTATTTGTAGCTTGTAGGCGTACTACGTGCATCTCATCCCGTTTGAACCACTTCGAAGTAGTAGTTAGGCATTTATTACATGTATCTCGACAGTATTAATCTGGGCACTTCAATTACCCACCTACCTCACCACCTGATAAAATACGCCATTGGCGTATAGTTGACTGATGCTTTTTATCGAAACACCTACTTTTACCCGGTTGATTACTGATCATCATTCATGATGAGGAGTATTCAAAGCTACAAGAAGAGCTGGCACGGCGGCCTGAAGCAGGGGATTTGATTCGAGATGGTGGTGGGATTCGCAAGCTACGTTGGAAACGCACGGGATCCTGTAAAAGCGGAGGAATTCGAGTGATCTATTATTGGATTACTGAGGATAATCAGATTTTGATGTTAGTAGCGTATCCGAAAAGTGTGAAGGATAACCTGACGGATAAGGAAACCGCGATATTACGCAAATTGGTAAAGGAGTTATGAGAATGGATAAGTCTGTGTTTGATGATCTACAGCAGAGCCTGAAAGAGGCTGTTACTATTCGACGCAAAGAGCTAGCACTGAGCAAAATCACTGAAATTCATGCCCCTGATGCCAAGGCAATTCGGGATAAGGTCGGCCTAAGCCAGACTGAGTTTGCCCAATTAATAGGCGTTAAGGTAGCAACGCTTAGAAATTGGGAGCAAAACAGGCGCAAACCAACAGGAGCGGCTGCGGCGCTGCTTACAATTGTAGAAAAGGAACCAGCAGCAGCACTGCGTGCATTGCATTAGCCGATGGCTAAATGTTCTATCCAGTGCCCAGCATTATCTTCTGGGGCGCGACGAACGTTCCGCGTCATGGGGCAAGTTGGATGGAGCTCAATTTGTTATGGACCGTACAACGTGTTCTCGTGGTGTAACCCACCAATGCATTTCGCAGGCAGGCCTCTTCACACTAATGGCATTACTGCCAGACCACATCGAACTACTACAAATCAACTGTCCAGCTTGTTAGCCAACTCCAAAGCGGTCGGATGGTAATAGCGCATTACCATCTGCAGCGTTTTCCAACCAAAGGCTTTGGCCAACTCTTGAGGCAATAATTTCTTTGCAGCCCTGCTTGCTGCCTCATGTCTGAGATCATGAAATGTGAGACCTACAATGCCCGACATGTCAGTAGCCTTCCTGAACTCATGTGCCAAGTTCACGCCTCCACCCCATGCATCAAAAACTTTATCCGGGTTTTTCCGAGGCAATTCCTTTATTTCATTCAAGAGCTGCAGTGCAGCAGTTGATAAAGGTACGTCTCGGAACTCTCCGTTTTTAGTCTTGGCTAAGTGAATGTATCGCTGATCAGCAAACACTTGCGACCATTCCAAACTCAGCAACTCACCGGCTCGCATACCAGTTAAGATCGCGAGCTTCACAATATACTGTAGCCAAGGAGTCCCCGCCCGCACTTTTCCTGCAGCCTCAAGCAACCTAGTCTCCTCATCGCCGACAAGGCGCCGAATTCTACCTTGACTAGGTTTGGGCATCTCGATTTCCCTCACTGGGTTTGCCAGATCAGTTAATCTCCTCCGTTTTCGCAGCAGAGTATAAAGATGACTTATTACAGCCAACTCTAGCCGGATGGTGCTGTCACTCAGGGGTTTTGTTTTACCCCGCCTGACGACCATCACCCTTCTTCGCTCTTCTATGTAAATTGCCAGATCTTCACCAGTGATCCTATACACTGGTCGTTCAGCTAGGTAATGTTTTTTCCAAAACGATATACGACCGGCCTCCGCCTGATGCTTGGCTTTTTTAGCGGACACATTCTTTTCATACCATTCCAAAGCCTCACTTAGAGTCATCTCCAACAAGTGCTTTGGTATAACTTGATGACCCAATTCAAGGCGCCGCTCTTCTACTACAGCCCAAGATCGCGCCTCTTTGTCTGTTTCGAAGGTTTTTCTTAAAACCGGAAATCCTTTACGTCGGATTTCCGCTTGAAATTGATAAGGTCCCCTGTGTCTGATTGTCGCCACACCAAGCTCCATAAAAAGTGATTCGGAGACAGGTATAGCTACTGAGAGGAATTTTCCCGATTTGATGATTTGCGGCAAGAATGCGGCAAAAAAATAAGAATGGGTTAGGATTTGCATCCTAACCCATTGATTTTAATGGTGGGCCTCCCCGGAGTCGAACCGGGCACCAACGGATTATGAGTCCGCTGCTCTAACCATGCATGAGCTAGAGGCCCTAAAACTGTAACCGCTTAGTCGTTGCCAGTTTCGAGGAAGCTGCGCAGACGTTCGGAACGTGTTGGATGGCGCAGTTTACGCAGCGCTTTGGCCTCAATTTGACGGATACGCTCGCGTGTGACGTCGAACTGTTTACCGACCTCTTCCAACGTATGGTCGGTGTTCATTTCGATGCCGAAACGCATGCGTAATACCTTGGCTTCCCTGGCGGTCAGCGATTCTAACACTTCTTTGGTAGCATCGCGCAAGCTTGCATAGACGGCTGCATCGACCGGTGCCAGCGTTGCCACGTCCTCGATGAAATCTCCCAGATGAGAGTCGTCGTCGTCACCGATCGGAGTCTCCATGGAGATAGGCTCCTTGGAAATTTTGAGGATTTTGCGGATTTTGTCTTCCGGCATTTCCATTTTTTCCGCAAGCGTGGCTGGATCAGGCTCCAGGCCGGTTTCCTGCAGAATCTGGCGGCTGATACGGTTCATCTTGTTGATGGTTTCGATCATATGCACAGGGATGCGGATGGTACGCGCCTGGTCAGCGATGGAGCGCGTGATCGCTTGGCGGATCCACCATGTGGCGTATGTCGAGAACTTGTAGCCACGGCGGTATTCGAACTTGTCCACCGCTTTCATGAGACCAATGTTGCCTTCCTGGATCAAGTCGAGGAATTGCAAGCCGCGATTGGTGTATTTCTTGGCGATGGATATCACCAGACGCAGATTGGCCTCAATCATTTCACGCTTGGCACGGCGCGCACGCGCTTCGCCCGTGGACATCTGCTTGTTGATTTCCTTGAGTTCCTTGATGGGAATGCCAACGCGCTCCTGGATATCCAGTAACTGTTGCTGCTGATCATCAATGGAGTGCCTGAAACGCTCCAGTCGCTCGACATATGGCTTATTCAGCTTCAGCTCGTTGGCAAGCCATTCCATATTGCCTTCATTGCTTGGGAAGCTCTTGATGAAGTGCGGACGCGGCATGCCTGCCTTTTCCACGCAGAAATCCATGATCTTGCGCTCATGGCTGCGAATTTCCTCAACCATACTACGAACGCGGTCACACAAGGCTTCCACCTGTTTGGCAGAGAAACGGAAGGCCATCAATTCTTCAATAATAGAAGCTTGTAATGCCAGATATTCTTTATCCTGGGAGCCTTTTTTCCGCAGTATATCCGCCATCTTTTCATGCGCGCCGCGAATGACAGAGAAACGGCCCAATACTTCCTCACGCAGCCTGGCGAGCGCTTCAGCCGAGATGGCAGCAGACTTGGCGCCATCATCGTCCTCTTCCTCGTCTTCACTGTTTTCCTCAGAAACCTCTTCCGTATCGGCAGCCTCTTCCGCAGCAATTTCCGCGCCCAAGCCATCATCCGTGTCAATCAGCCCATCCACCAGCTCATCAACGCCAAGCTCTTCCTTTTCGACCCGCTCCACCATGGCGAGTAGTTCAGTAATCGTGCTCGGACAGGCGGCAATTGCCTGCACCATATGCTTAAGGCCATCTTCGATGCGCTTGGCAATCTCGATTTCGCCTTCACGTGTCAGCAAATCAACTGTTCCCATTTCACGCATATACATACGCACTGGGTCGGTCGTGCGGCCAAATTCAGAATCTACCGTGGAAAGGGCTTGCTCTGCCTCCTCAGCCGCATCTTCATCAGCGACTGGCGCAGGCGCATCGGACATCAACAAGGCTTCGGCATCTGGAGCCTCTTCATACACCTGGATGCCCATGTCGTTGATCATGCCGATAATGCCGTCGATCTGTTCGGAATCCTGCACATCATCCGGCAAGTGATCGTTGATTTCGGCATAGGTCAGGTAGCCGCGCTCCTTGCCCAGCACGATCAGGGTCTTCAACCGCGTGCGACGTATGTCGGCATCGTTTGCAGAAATGTCTGCCTTGTCGTTCAGATTTTCATTCTGTTGCTCTTTAGCCATGCTTGACCTCTTAGACCGCGGTTGATTACGGGAAACCCTAGATTATACCATAAAAACAGCTGTAAACTTTAGCTGTCGCCCATACCAGACTCTTCCAAATATACTTAACGCATGCTGATGGACCGCAGCAACGCCAGTTCTTCCTCAGTGAGTTGGCTCAGTTTTTTTTCCTTGAGCCTATCCACAATAGAAGCCTGATGGCGCTGCAGGTGCATGTCCCTCAACTGCTTGCGCACGCCCTCGATCTCCAGCGCGAAATCCAGGCTTTCATCAAGCAAGGGCAGCTCGCGTTGCAAATCGCGCAGCAACCGGACATCCACTGTCGATTCCAATGCATGCAGAATAGCTACCGGCTTGGCGGCCGGGTTGTCCAAGGCAGATTGCACCACCTGGCGCATCATTTCATCTTCCGCTGCATTATCCGTTACCCATTCCGCATCCTGCGCTTGCACCAGATGCGGCTGTATAATGGCCATCAGGGCGAACCGCCGTTGCAGCGACATGGTCGTGCGCGCCTGCTTGGGAGCAGACCGCGGCTTGGCGCGATTAGTTTCCGGCAACTTGATCATGCGGCGCATTTCCTCTGTGGAAATATCCGCCAGCTCCGCAATCCGCTTGCGCAGCAGCAATGCCAGCCGTGGCGCCTGAATCTGCTTGAGGATGGGCTCGGCCTCATTGAGGAACTGTACCCTGTCCTCCTGCGATTGCAGAGGGTTCTTGGCGCTCAGCTCCTGCACCAGATATTGTGATAAAGGTAGTGCCTGCTCCATCAAGGCTTCAAATGCTTCCTTGCCGAAGGCCCGCACATAACTATCCGGGTCATGCTCCGCAGGCAGAAACAGAAAGCTCAGACGCAAACCATCCTTGAGCGCGGGTAACGCATTAATCGCCGCGCGCCAGGCCGCGCCACGGCCCGCATTATCGCCATCAAAACAGAACACGATGTCATCGGTCTGGCGCATCAGTTTGGTGATATGCGTAGGCGTCGTCGCCGTGCCCAACGCCGCCACGGCATATTCGATGCCGTATTGCGCCAGGGCCACCACGTCCATGTAGCCTTCCACCACCAGCACGCGCCCCGCTTCGCGGATCGCCCGCCTCGCCAGGAACAAGCCGTACAGCTCCTGGCCTTTCTGAAATAAGGGTGTTTCCGGCGAATTCAAGTATTTCGCTCCAGCATCCGCGCTTTCCAGCACGCGGCCGCCGAAGCCGATGACCTGGCCTTTCTGGTCATGGATAGGGAACATGATGCGGTCGCGGAAGCGGTCGTAACGCCGCCCCTGCTCATTATCGATCACTAGGCCCGCAGTTTGCAGCACCTCATGCCGGTAGTCCGGGAACACGGCTTCCAGGTTCTGCCAGCCGGCCGGAGCATAGCCGACCTGGTAACGCGCCGCCACCTGGCCGCTCAAGCCACGCCCCTTGAGGTATTCGATCGCCCGCTGGGATTTTTTCAGTTCCGCCTTGTAGTAAGTGGCCGCTTGTTGCATAACTTCCTGCAGGCCGGGAACCGCCTTGGCCCGCGCCACTTCTTGCGGCGTGCGTGTTTCCTGCGGCACGATCATACCGACAGACTTGGCCAGCTCATGCACTGCTTCCACAAAGCTGATGCCCTGGTATTCCATGATGAACCCCAGAGCGGAGCCATGCGCGCCGCAGCCAAAGCAGTGATAGAACTGCTTGGTGGGACTTACCGTGAAGGACGGGGATTTTTCGTTATGGAAAGGACAGCAGGCGGAATAATTGGCTCCCGATTTCTTCAACGGCACACTGCGGTCGATCACATCGACGATGTCGACGCGGTTGAGCAGCTCTTGAATGAAGGAATCAGGAATCATGAGTGAAAATAATAGCCGAAGTCGAAACTAATAAAAGCAAAAAAGGAGCCCGAAGCTCCTTTTCCAGTAACCCATTAAGGCAACGTCCTCAAGCGCCAAGCCCGGACTTGATCAACCCTGAAATCTTGCCCATATCGGCACGGCCCAGCACCTTGGGCTTCACTGCCGCCATCACCTTGCTCATATCCTTGATGCCGCTGGCGCCAGTTTCGGCAATGACATCAGTAATAATGGCATTGACTTCGTCATCCGTCAGCGCTGCGGGCAGGTAGGTTTGCAGCACAGTGACTTCAAACTTTTCCACATCAGCCAAATCTTGCCGATTCGCCGCCTCATACTGCGAAATCGAATCGCGGCGCTGCTTGAGCATTTTCTCGATCGCCTCGATCACCTGACTATCGTCCAGCTCGATCCGTTCATCCACTTCGCGCTGCTTGATGGCAGCCTGCAAAAGACGAATAGCCCCGAGACGTGCGCTATCCTTGGCACGCATCGCGGCTTTCATGTCTTCGGTAATTTGTGCCTTGATCGTCACGGCAACCTCACCGGAATGCTTAGTACAGCTTGGTAGGCAGGGTTTGGCTGCGGATACGGCGGTAGTGGCGCTTCACGGCAGCAGCAGCCTTGCGCTTGCGCTCCCATGTTGGCTTTTCGTAATATTCGCGGGCGCGCAAATCAGTCAGCAGGCCAGTCTTTTCAATCATGCGCTTGAAACGGCGCAGAGCCACGTCAAACGGCTCGTTTTCTTTTACACGTACGCTAGACATTTAAATCACTTTACCTTTGAGAAAGGGTGAAAAAGTTTGCTATTCTAGCGCCTCATTATTGTTTTATCAACATTATCCGTAAAACTTATGTTAATCCTCGGCATCGAATCCTCCTGCGACGAAACCGGCCTCGCCCTGTACGATACGGAACACGGCCTGCTCGCCCATGCCCTGCACTCGCAGATCGACATGCACGCTGAATACGGCGGCGTGGTGCCGGAACTGGCCTCGCGCGACCATATTCGCCGCGCCCTGCCCCTAACACGCCACGTGTTGGATTCCGCCGGGAAGTCATTGCAAGACCTTGACGGTATCGCCTACACTCAAGGCCCGGGCCTCTCTGGCGCCCTGCTGGTCGGCACCAGCATCGCCGAATCGCTGGCGTTCAGCCTCAAGCTGCCCACCATCGGCGTGCACCACCTGGAAGGCCATTTGCTCGCACCGCTGTTGGAACCCGATCCCCCAGCATTCCCCTTTGTCGCACTGCTGGTATCCGGCGGCCACACGCAACTCATGCGCGTTGCCGCCATTGGCGATTACGAGCTGCTGGGAGATACATTGGATGATGCTGCTGGCGAAGCCTTCGACAAAACCGCCAAACTGTTGGGACTCAGCTACCCTGGCGGCCCGGCAGTCTCGAAGCTCGCGAGCCAGGGACAGGCCGGTGCATGTCATTTGCCTCGCCCCATGCTCAACAGCGGCGACCTCAACTTCAGCTTCAGCGGCCTGAAAACGGCGGTGCTGACGCTGGTCAACCAACATGGCGACAAGCTGGACGATGTTACCCGCGCCAATATCGCCTACGAATTTCAGGAAGCCGTGACGGAAGTGCTCACTAAGAAATGTATGGATGCACTGCGAAAAACCGGCATGACGCAACTCATCGTCTCCGGCGGAGTGGGTGCCAACACACGCCTGCGGGAAAGATTGAACCAGGCCGCCAAACGCAGGCGTTGCCATGTGCATTACCCGCGCCTGGAATTCTGCACCGACAATGGCGCCATGATCGCTTTTGCCGGGGCAATGCGCATGCAGCGACATATGCAGGAAGGCGATCACAGCTTCACCGTCAGGCCGCGTTGGGATCTGGCGGAACTGGACAGGCCGTGACCGAGCCCTGCCGTCATCCCGGCCTCCGAGCCAGGATATTGCGGAGATGGAGGCATATCCCAAGATACCGGATCAAGCCCGGCATGACAGATATTATGTAGTGTTGTACCAATATTTAATATATATTGGTACAACACACCAGGAGAACATCATGAGCCGAAATACATCCGTAGCCCTCGGGCAACACTTCACCAGCTTCATTGATACCCAAGTACAAGGCGGGCGCTATGGCTCCGCAAGCGATGTAGTTAGAGCCGGATTAAGACTACTGGAGGAACACGAAGCCAAGGTGCAAGCGCTGCAAGAGGCACTGAATGCTGGCCGTCAATCCGGTGAACCGCGCCCGTTCGATAGCGAGGCGTTCTTGAACCGAATGCACGCTAAGCATGGCTAAACCCTACCGGCTGTCCCCGCTGGCCGAGGCCGACCTTGAGGAAATCTGGCTCTACTCGCTCAAAAACTGGTCACTGGAGCAGGCAGACACCTATCACAACAGCCTTGTAGCTACATTTGAGGGGCTGGCGGCAGGTACAAGGCAGGGCTGTCCCGCCAATGTTCTGCCGGACTTCCAGAAGTACCTATTCGGTTCGCATGTGATCTATTTCCTGGACTATGCCAGCCATCTGGACGTTATCCGCGTTCTTCATCAACGACAGGACGCCGAACGGCACCTATGATGACGAAGCCACACTGACCTGCTGGCTAAAAATCCCCGAGGTTCTGGTCAAACGCTCTGCCGCAGATAGTTCACGCAATACGGCAAAGCAGAACAACAATGCCGGAAGGATATTGCTGGCAGTTCCAAAGACGGTTAATCAGGGCTTCTTGCCAAACCCTGACTCAGTGCCATCCAGCAACTTACGGATATTGCTGCGGTGACGCCAGATCAGCAGCAGCGACAGCACGAACACCACCACAATGTACTGGATCGGCAGCAGCAGCCACCAGGCAAAACCAGGCGCAAGCACCGCCGCCGTCAATGCCGCAAGTGAAGAAAATTTCGTCAGTGCGAAAATGACAATCCAGCTCAGCAACGCCAGCCCGGCCAGCAACGGCGAAAATGCCAGCAGCACGCCCAGCGCCGTCGCCACGCCCTTGCCGCCCTTGAAGCGGTAAAACACCGGGTACAAATGCCCGAGGAACACCGCCAGCGCAATCCAGCACACCACGTCCACCTCTAGGCCATACACCTGCGCCAGCCACACCGGCAGCCAGCCTTTGGCTGCATCCCCGAGCAACGTTAGCAGTGCCGCCAACTTCTTGCCGCTACGCAGCACATTGGTCGCACCGGGGTTGCCGGAACCCACCGTGCGCGGGTCGGGCAGCC
Organism: Methylobacillus sp.; assembly: GCF_036844465.1. Classification (NCBI taxonomy): domain Bacteria; kingdom Pseudomonadati; phylum Pseudomonadota; class Betaproteobacteria; order Nitrosomonadales; family Methylophilaceae; genus Methylobacillus; species Methylobacillus sp. The sequence continues at coordinate 3,212 of NZ_DAIUFW010000020.1, read as the reverse complement.
CGAACGCGCGGCTAACCAGAATCCCGAATGAAACGGATCCAAGAAGATAGGCAAGAATAACGAAAGCAGCGGTAGTCATGAGAATTGGATTAAAATTGGATGGCCTATTCTACCAGCCCCGCGGATTTAACGCAGAACCCTCATGGACATCATCTTTCTCAGCGAAGTCAAAGTACAAACCCACCTCGGCGTCCCCGACTGGGAGCGCCTCACCGCGCAAACCATCATCCTCGACATCGAAATCGCCATGCCGCACAGCCAATCGTGCCAAACTGACGACATCACCGACACCATAGACTACGGCCAAGTCGTCGCCCGCATCCGTGAAACCCTGGCGGAACGCTCGTTCAAACTGGTGGAAGCATTGGCCGAGCATATCTGCCAACTCATCCTGCAGGAATTCGGCGCACCCTGGGTGAAAATCAGAGTGGCCAAGCCGGGGATATTGCCGGGGTTGAAGGCGTTGGGGGTAGTGATTGAACGGGGGCAGAAAACTTGACCACTCGATACCCCTAATAAAGACTAGTTCAGAATCATCATCACTTCGACCACGCGTTCGACAACGACTCTGCCTGTGTCAGTACCAACTCGATGGCAGCCTCCTCACCCACCGGCGGATATTTCCATTTCTTCAGCGTGCGCCGCACCAGAATCCGCAGCTTTGCCCGCACGCTCTCGCGCACCTGCCAATCCACCGTGGTGCTATTGCGCAGCTTCTCGGTGATCTCGACGGCAATCTTCTTCAAGATGTCGTCGCCCAGTTCGCGCACGGCGCTTTCGTTGTTGGCCAGGGCGTCGTAGAAGGCGATTTCGTCCGGGTTCAGCCCCAGCGCTGCCTCGCGCTCCAACGCCGCCTGGAAGTCCTTGGCCATCTGGATCAGCTCCTCGATGACCTGCGCCGTCTCCACCGCCCGGTTGTGGTACTTGCGCAAGGTTTCCAGCAGCCGGTCGCCGTACTTCTTCTCCTGCACCACGTTGTTGCGCGCCCGCGCCTTGATCTCGTCGCGCAGCAGCTTTTCCAGCAGTTCCACCGCCAGGTTGCGGCTCTTCATCTGCCGCACGTCTTCTAGGAACTCGTCCGACAGCAAGCCGATGTTGGGCTTGTCCAGGCCCGCCAAGGCGAAGATGTCCGCCACCCCGTCGGCCACGATGGCGTTGTCCAGAATCTGCTTGAGCGCGCTGTTCTTGTCTGCGTCGGAACGCTTGCGGTCCACCGTGGTGAACTTGACGATGGCGGCCTTGACGGCTGCGAAGAAGGCAATCTCCGTGCGCAGCGCGACAGCTTCATCGAGCGTGCTGCACAGGGAAAACGCCTTGCTCACCGCCAGCATGGCATCGAGGAAACGCTGTTTGCCGTCCTTCAGCCCCAGGATGTGGTTGGCAACTGGCACCAGCAGCTTCATCGCGTCGGTTTCGAAGCCGCTGTAATCGAAGCCATGCATCAGCCCGCGGACGATGTCGAGCTTTTCCAGCAGCACGGCCAGGGCCTCGACCGCGTTGTGCGCCGGTTCGCCCTTGCCCTTGGACTCGGTGTAAGTCTTGAGCGCTGCTTTCAGCTCGTTGGCGATACCGATGTAATCCACCACCAATCCGCCGGGTTTGTTGCGGAACACTCGGTTGACGCGGGCAATGGCCTGCATCAGGTTATGGCCCTTCATGGGCTTGTCCACATACATGGTGTGGCAGCACGGCGCGTCGAAGCCAGTCAGCCACATGTCGCGCACGATCACTAGCTTCAACGGGTCTGCCAGGTCTTTGAAGCGCTTTTCAAGACGTTTCTTCACCTGCTGGCTGTACAGGTGCGGTTGCAGCAAGGGCTTGTCCGCTGCCGAGCCGGTCATCACCACCTTGATCGCGCCCTTTTCGGGGTCGGCGTCGTGCCAGTCCGGGCGCAGGGCGACGATGGCGTTATACAGCTCGGCGCAGATGTCGCGGCTCATGCACACGATCATCGCCTTGCCTTCCAGCGTGGCGGTGCGTGTCTCGAAGTGCTGCACCAGGTCGGCCGCCACCTGTTCCAGACGCGGCTGCGCGCCGACCAGCTTGGTCAGCGCAGCCCAATCGCTCTTGGTCTTCTCGCGGGCGGTGATATCTTCCTCGTCCTCGATGACCTCATCCACCTGGGCATTGAGCGCGTCGATCTCGGCCTGGTTCACGTCCAGCTTGGCCAGGCGGCTTTCGTAGTAGATCGGCACTGTGGCGCCATCGTCCACCGCGTCCTGGATGTCGTAGATGCTGACGTAGTCGCCAAACACCGCCCGCGTGTCCTTGTCTTCCAGGGCAATGGGCGTGCCGGTAAAGCCAATGAAGGTGGCGTTGGCCAGCGCGTCACGCATGTGCTTGGCGTAGCCGAACACGTACTTGCCGGTCTTGGTGTCCAGTCGCCCCTTCATGCCGTACTGGCTGCGGTGCGCCTCGTCGGAAATCACCACGATATTGCTGCGGCCCGATAGCAGCGGGTGCTGCTCCTCGTCCTCCAGCAACGCGAACTTCTGCACCGTGGTGAAGATGATGCCGCCCGCCTCGCGCGAGGCCAGCATCTCGCGCAGTTCCTCGCGGCTGCCGGCCTGCACCGGCGTTTGCCGAAGCAGGTCTTCGGCGGCGCAAAAGGTGCCGAACAACTGCCCGTCCAAGTCGTTGCGGTCGGTCACCACCACCAGCGTGGGGTTCTTCATCTCGGGTTGCTGCAACAGCTTGCCCGCATAGCAGGCCATGGTGATGCTCTTGCCCGAGCCTTGCGTATGCCACACCACGCCAGCCTTGCGGCTGCCGGGCTGCACTTCCTTGCCATAGGTGGCGCGCGGCTCCTGCACTTCCAGCAAACCCTTGTTCGGATTGCTGGCGGCGATCACCGTGGCTTTCACCGCTTCGCGCACCGCATGGAACTGGTGGTAGCCCGCGATCTTCTTGATGATCTGGTCGGCATCCTGTTCGAACAGCACGAAGTGGCGCACGTAGTCGAGAAACAGCGCAGGCTCGAAGAAGCCGCGCACCAGGGTTTCCAGTTCGAACTCCAGCAGCGGCCGGTCGTCCTCATTGGCGATCGCCCGCCAGGGCTGCATGCGTTCCTGGTTGGCCGTGAGCGACCCCAGGCGCGCCGTGAAACCGTCGCTGACCACCACCGCCACATTGGTGTTGAACAGGTCGCCGATTTCTTCCTTGTAGGTCTGGATCTGGTTGAAGGCATCCCAGATGTCGGTCTGCTCGTTGGC
>NZ_DAIUFW010000019.1:0-16463 GCF_036844465.1 Methylobacillus sp. | reverse complement strand
GGGGATGCGGCTAAAAACTTGGACTACTTGGAGGTAGTTCATGTATTCGTACGAAGACCGAATCCGAGCCGTCAAGCTCTACATCAAGCTTGGCAAGCGCCTCAGTTCCACCATCCGCCAACTGGGCTATCCGACCAAGAACTCCCTCATTGGCTGGTACCGGGAGTACGAGCAGAGCCAGGACCTGCGAATCGGGTATTCGCGAACGGGACAGAAGTACTCCGATCAGCAGAAGCATGCGGCGGTGAAGCACTACCTTGAACACGATCGGTGCATTGCCTCGACCATGCGCGCCTTGGGATATCCCGGTCGGGAGGTACTGACCAGGTGGATTGATGAGCTGCACCCCGAGGTTCGCCATCGAATGGTCGGCCGGGCGCCGAACACCCTGCACCCCGACGCGATTAAAAATGCAGCGGTGATTGAGCTCTGCACCCGCAAGACCAGCGCACAAGAAATCGCCCAGAAGCTGGCGGTGTGTCGGCCTACGCTGTACAACTGGAAGAACCAGTTGCTCGGCCGCGAGGTACCCGCATCCATGAAACGTCAAAACAATTCACCGCCAGTGCCTGATGTTGCCGAACTGCAGCGCCAGGTCGAGTCGCTGCAACAGAGCATTCACCGCCTTCAGCTCGAACATGACATCTTGAAGAAGGCCAATGAGTTGCTAAAAAAAGGCCTGGGCGTCAACCCTCAGCTCCTGAGCAATCGGGAGAAGACTCTGCTGGTTGACGCCCTCAAGCCGATCTATTCGCTCGCAGAGCTACTTGGCGAACTTGGCCTTGCTCGCAGTTCCTACTTCTACCACTGCGCCCGCCAGCGAAGGCCTGACAAATATGCTGACGCCCGCGTTGCAGCTGCCGATGTGTTTCAGAGCAACCACCGCAGCTACGGTTACCGGCGTATGCGGGCGGCGCTGGGCAGACGCCAGTTGCACCTGTCTGAAAAAGTAGTGCAGCGCCTGATGAAGCAGGAGGGATTGATTGTTCCCGCGCGCAAGAAGCGTCGATACGGGTCCTACCTCGGAGAGATCAGCCCTGCGCCAGACAACCTGCTCAATCGTGACTTCCAGGCGGCGGCTCCGAATGAGAAGTGGCTCACCGACATTACAGAGTTCCAGATACCGGCAGGAAAGGTTTACCTCTCGCCTGTGATCGACTGCTTCGATGGCATGGTGGTGAGCTGGACGCTTGGCACCCGACCGGACTCTGAGTTGGTGAACACGATGCTCGATGCGGCCATTGACACGGTGCAATCGTGCGACAGCAAGCCGATCATTCACTCCGACCGTGGAGCTCATTACCGGTGGCCGGGCTGGCTTGATCGGATGCACAGTGCGAAGCTGACGCGGTCGATGTCGCGCAAGGGGTGCTCACCGGACAACGCGGCCTGCGAAGGCTTCTTTGGGCGCCTGAAGAATGAGATGTTCTACCCCCGGGATTGGAAGTCGACCACCATTGAGGTGTTCATCCGAGCGGTGCACGAGTACATCCTCTGGTACAACGAAAAACGGATCAAGATGTCGTTGGGTTCCCTCAGCCCCATCGAGTACCGCGAAAGTCTGGGCTTAATCAACTGAAACCAGTCCAAGAATTGCGCTGCACCCCCCAGTGATGATTTTTCGCAACCACGCGACGAACTGCGCCATGGTGAAGCAGGATTCGGCTTGTACTCGTCGGACGGGTATCGCCTCGACCCGCATGACCCCAACAATCCGTATGACGACTAACAAGGCTATGTTTTTTTGATGAATTTGTATATTGCGCTTGACCTAGGCAACAGAGGACTTAATCGAGCTATCGCTGATATTCAGCGCCGCCATCAGACATTCAAAAACTGGTGCAACGGCCGTGAAGGGATGGAAGTTTTATATGAGCTGCTCTTCCCAAACAATATGCCAATCACGGGCTATGTTTCCAATCGGCAGCGGGACAAGCAGAATCCACGATACGCACAGATGGCGATTCGGGTAAACGCCGCTGGGCGGGATTGGCCTTTCCCAGACGGATGCGCCTTCATCGCCACGGGAAGCTGGCCCACCGAATCTTCTTCACCGCTCTTTCTCATCAATGGTTTCATCGAGACTGCCGACCTACCTGTGCGATCTTTCGAGCGCGAAGTCACTGCATTTGCCGTGCATGACAGCTTGCAATCCGCGCCCGGTCAGCGGCGCATTCAGCGCGTCAATAACCTGCTCACGCCGCAACTGTTGGCCGACTTGCCGCCAATCACGCAGCAAACCGAAAAGCAGTTGACCGAGTGGACTGAGTTTCTTCGATGGAAAGAAAGCCTCATCCGCCACAAGGCGCGCGGCTTGCGCTACATCAGCCGTGAATGGCGTGACGAGCAGTTGGTTTTTTCCTTGGTCGCGCAGAGCGCACAGGCTTTGCAAAAAGACCGCAAGGCTTTGGGGCGGGATGATCTGGTGGCGTTTCAGGTTGGTCAATCCAAAGAACCGTGGGTGTTCGGATTGCCTGAAAGGGAGGAGCGCCGCCTTCCTCGGCTAGGGCAGGCTGGCAAACTCTCAGAGCCTGCATCGTTGCCGAAAGACAGGCAATTACCCAAGGACGGCAACTTGCCGGAGTGTCCTTGGCCTGCGCCCGTATTTGCCGAGCTGACCGTCTCACTGACCGAAGACGACGCGAATGACCTCGCCAATGCCGAGGAGCCGGATGCCCTGCGCCAGCGCATCTTGAGTCAAATCCCGGAGTCCGGTTTTCTGTCCATTTCAACGGCAGGCGACATGAGTCTGATCAAGCGCCATCAACAGGCGTTGCGACAGTTGCAAGAACAGGGTGGCTATGCGCCGTATTTAACTGATTATCTGTTCGAGGCTGCACAGGTTTCCGTACCGCAACGTCTGGAGCCGGTGACCCAGTGGGCCAATGACAAGCTCAATCCGGCCCAGAAAGAAGCCGTGGTCAAGATTCTGTCTGCACCGGATTTGTGCTTGGTTCAAGGGCCGCCGGGCACGGGCAAGACCACTGTGATCGCGGAAGCCATCGTCCAATTGGCGCGGCGCGGGCAGCGGGTGCTGCTAGCATCCCAGGCGCATACCGCAGTGGACAATGCGCTGGACAGGTTGGGGCATGACGGTTCTTTGCGCGTAGTGCGGTTGGCGCGGAATGAACGCAAGGTGACAGAGGATGGAGCGGCCTTCGCGGGGCAGGCAGCCTTGCAGCGTTACTACAAGGCCTTGGCCGGGCAAACCGAAGACCGTCTTGCAGTGTGGAAGCGCGGTGACGAAGACTTGCGTCTCTTGCTGGAGTGGCATGAGCGCGCGGCTTTTGTGTTGCACGACGAGAAGGAGTTGAGCGCCAGACGTGGGCAGCTTGAAACGGACTTTGCATCGGCCCGCAGCCAGACAACGCAGACGCAGCAGGCGTATGACGCTGCCTGTGCGATGCTGGATGAGGACAAGGCCAAACGTCAGCGCCTGCACAGCATTCAGGCCTTGCTGCATGGCAAAGCCGAAACGTTGCATGGCGACTTGCGGTATGTGGATGAGCCTGCCAGAAATCTGGCGCAAGGCCTTGCTTCCTGCGAGGCTGCAGGATTGCTCGTGAAATTTTCGATGGACGATTGGCTGGCCCATCCAGGCAGTCGGGGCGCAATGCTGGCGCATATGCTGGCTGCGTGGCGGCGTTTCACGAATGAGCGAGAAGCTATTGATGCGGACATTCGTCGCCTGCGCGAAGCAGCGGGCGGCCCGATTCAGGATGCCAGCACCCGGTTACGTATTGAATCGCTCCGAAGTGAGGTCAAAGCCTTGGAGGAGCAGATGGAGAAGGACGACGCTTACGTAAATGCTTGGAGAGCCGCGCGCAAGGAGCTCAAAGATTTGGAGCAGGCTGGCGTGGGCTTGGAGCGCAGCCGTTATGACGGCCTGTTTCGCCAAGCGTCCGAATGGTGCGCTCCGATTAAGAACGCGACTCAACTGGCAGACGAAATGGATGTCAGCCTAACAGCATTGGAGAGGACGCGGACGGTCATCGATCAGGCCATCGAAATCGTGAAGCAATCCACGCAGGCTCAATTGTCTCAGCCCACACCTGAAGCCCCGAACGATGGCCTTGTGCGAGCCGCGCGAAACCAAGAGCGCAACGCCCAAAGCAAGATCGATGGCTGGGTCGAGCAGCACAGGCAGCATGAGCAGAAGGTTCAGGCCTTGTTGCAAGATGAGGCGATCACGCAAGGCAATCGCTTGCCGCTGGAGCCTGCTGCGACTTTGTCGCAGCGCATCGAAACCGTCGCCCAAATCATCAAAGTCTTGGAGCAACGTCAGGCCAGCCAGCAATACCAACGCCAGACATGGGGGCCGTTGCTGGATGATTGGAAAAGTGATTTGAGCCGCAACAACGCTTCAGCAGAGGACTGGCAGCATCTGGGCGCGGATTTTCTGGCGAGCTGCAATGTGGTGGCCATTAGCTGCAATGAAAACGAACGCACGTTGGACGATGCTGGGCAGGCGAGTTTTGATGTTGCCATCATTGATGAGGTGAGCAAGGCCACGCCGCTTGAATTGCTGATGCCCTTGATGCGTGCGCGCCGCGCTGTGTTGGTCGGCGACCACCGCCAGTTGCCGCCGCTGTTTCAGGAGGGCGACGAAGCTCGTAGCTTCATGGATGAAGTAGAAGAAAGCGAAGCGGCCAACGCAGAGGAAAACAGCGTTGGCAAGCTTGCCGACGCGCAAACCTTGCTGACCCGCGACAACCTGCGCCGCTTTGAGAAGATGGTTACAGCCTCGTTGTTCAAGTCGCATTTCGAGATGGCGGACGATGCCATCCGCGCACGCCTCAATGTGCAGTTCCGCATGCACCCGCAAATCATGGCGATGGTGAACCACTTTTACGAAGGGCAGTTGGAATGCGGCCTCCTTCGACCTGACGATGATCCAGACCAGAAGCTTCGCCGTGTTCACGGACTGACATTGAGGAATGTGGACGGCGGCTCACCTTTACTCACCCCGGATGACCATGCGTTGTGGGTGGACACAACCTACAACCTGCACAACCAGATTCACCGTGAAGACATGGACGGCAACCAGCCACGGCGCACCAATAAGCTGGAAGCGGAGTTGATTGCCGAAACGCTAGAGAAAATCGAACAGCAATCCGCTGCGCAAGGCTACTCACGTACAAACAAACGCAAAGTCGGCGTGGTGTCTTTCTATGCCAACCAATGCCGAGAAATTCGTGCCGCCATCCGTCGCCGCCGTCCACAGGGTTCCAACGGTCGATTCGAATGCCTCGATGTTGAGGTCAATACCGTGATTCGCTATCAGGGAAAGGAAAAGTCAATCGTGCTGGTCAGCATGGTGCGCCACGATGGGTACGATCCTTTGCGCTCGGGCAATCAGCCTCGGCGTCGCTCCAGCAAGGCCAATGTCGCTCGATTTGAATTTATCAATGTGGCTTTTTCGCGCGCGCAGGCGCTGCTGGTCGTCTTCGGCGCGAAAAGCATGTATGCGTCCTACGAGGTGGATTTGCCGCGTATGGACAGCGCAGGCAGCGTGAAGCGAGCCGTTTACAAGGACATTCTGGATCAACTGGAGCGCGATGCACGGCTAGTTCCGGCAAGGCAGTTGATGTCACCGGATATGCTGCCCCAGCAGCCACAACAGCAACGTGGCAGGTTCAATGCCCCACCCAACCGAGCGGCTACGCCCCTGGGCGACAAGGGAGGTAATCGGGGGGCGCGCGCATGAAGCTGGCAGAAATTTCCGTTCCCTTGCCCTTGTATCGCATTGAATCCGAGGTGACCTATCACACCGAGCGCAAACCCACGGTGTTTGAACGGATGGTATTGCGACTGTGTGATCCTGGGCTCCATTTACCTGATAAACAGAGCCTGTCCTTACTTGGTGTTTTCCGGGATCAATTGGGCGCAGGCGATGTGCGTGAACTGCTGGAGGGCTGCGTATCTGAACTTTCCGCTTTGGGTGCTCTGCCCAAGCGTTACGCCCTTGATATGCTCGAGGTGCGTCTAACTGAGCTTGAATTGACTGCCGATGGCTTGCAATTCTTGCGCAGCGACAGCCTGCCGGTGCGCTCGCGCACGATCAAAGTCAGTCATCACTACGATCCTATCGGTGATGAGATCAAACCGGCCAAGAGGGATGGTGGGCTGCAGAGCCAAGGCAACATGAGCCGCATGAGCTTCGTCGACAACGCTTTGAGGCCGCAAAATCCGTTGCCGCAAGTCGAACGCGCCATAGCGCAGGAAACTTATGACTGGAAAAACCCTGCGACAGTTGTAGACCGCATTGCGCCCGTGGTTCAGCTATCTGGATGGGGAGAGCGCAGGCTCGAAATCTCGTGCAGCGAGGATGGTGTGCTGTCCGCGAGTGCTCCGCGTGATGCCGCATTGCAGCGCTGGCTGGAGCAAGCACAATCCGAACTGGCATGGGAAATTCTGCTTGCTGGCGCACTGACAAGCGAACCGAATGCTTCTCTGCCCGTCATTGGCTCTTCTGTTTTACGCGATGCCCGTACTGCCCGTCCCATTACAGCAACTAATAGGGGTGCAGTCAGAGCGCGGTTGTGCATCGTTACGCAAGGCGTTGCGGCGGATGCGGCAACACCCACCATCGTTTTATCGTCTGAAGTGAACGCACCAGAACTGGTTGCCAGTGGCAAACAGCCGACCGTGCTCACACTGCTCGTGCCCACCCCAGCAGAAATTATGACGGGATTTCGTAGCTTGTCTCTGCCACAGAGCGGCGTAGCGAACGCTCAAGTAGAAGTAGCCGGGAACCTCCGCCTCTATTGGGCTGGACAGCCGCGCCTGTGTGGCCTAGCGGTGACATTGAGTGACCATGCTGCAACCGTGCTTTGGGCCAAGCTGCGCAGAGATTTGGAGGGGGCTTGCGAGCACTCCGATGATCCACGTATTGCCCTCATGCCCGTCGCATGGCGGGATGTCGATGCAATCGGAGAAACGGTGTGGCCGTGGCTTGCCGCGCGTGCCGAACGGCCTCTGGATGATCTGGTGGCGTTGATCGAGCCCGCTACACAAGCAATTGGATTGTGGCGGCCAGATAGGAAAGACTGGAAATCTGCTTGGGAAGAGGTTCTGTCGAAAGCTATGGATGAGTCGTTGCGACATACGCCCAATCAGCTTGATCCTGATGATGTCGTATCTCTATTAATCCAGATAGCTCAGGTCTTGTCTGCCGACAAGGCAGCGTCGTTGCAAGCTGCGTTGCTGCCTCATGCGGCCCCCATTCTTGCCTTGGACTCATTGGCGAAGCTGCGATCAGCTTTGCCTTCATCCACTGAAATTCCAGAAGAATTGCTTTCCAGCGAGTTGCGGCAAGTGTGGCTGGAGCACGCATTGCAGCGCAAAGATTTGAAGCTGTATGGCCCACACGCCGTACAGCAACCAATGCAAGTTATTGAGAGAGCCGTCCAGGATATTTACCGGAGTATTGGCGACCAGGCGTTGAAAGCGGCTGGTAATGGCCAAATGGATGTACGCACCCTGACCCCAGGTGCATTGAATGCCGTGCGCGCTTGGCGTAAAGCGACTGAGCATTTTCACGCTTTAAACACATCATCGCCCCTCTGGGATGCGTTGAATAAAGCAGTGGAAAGCTGGAATTTTCTGGCTCAGGACAAGCTGGCCCCGGTTGAGATTGGGCACCGCGTTGTGGTGTTCGACACCAGCGCTCTGATGGAAAGTCCTGAGCTTTTACAGGATCTTCCTTCCGAAGATATTCCGCTTGTCCCTCATCGCGTTCTGAGCGAGCTGGATGGCTTGAAGACTAGTGAAGATGATGCTCGTGCGGTCAAGGCGCGCGCAGCCATTCGCCAGTTGGATGCGACCTCATATCGCATCCGCCATGAAAAAGAATATACGGCCTTGCTGCCCGCAGAGTGGGATGCCAAGCAACCCGATCATGCCATTCTTTCAACTGCGTTGTTCTTCCGGCTGAATGAAGTTTTGTTTGTGAGTAATGACATCAACCTACGCAACAAAGCGAAGTCTCTTGGTTTGAATACGCAAGATTCCAGGTCATATGCGTCTTCGCGCATTGCTCCAGCTGCTGCTTCGGAAGCGCACGTTCAGATGAAAAACAAACAAAAGAATAAAAGGAGATAAAAGTATGAGCCGAGCTGATGAGTACCGCTATCGAATTGAACGACAGCGTAAACAAGAGCTTGATCGGCAGCGTGTGCGAGAAACAACACGCCCTTTTGTGGAGCGCTATCGGAGCATCTTGAATGATGTCGTTAGTCAAGGGCTGAGCGACGTTATTCCAGCAGAGTTTCGTGAGCTGAGCTCTGAACTCAGGCGCATGGAGGCTTTGCTGGATTCCGACCCGTTTGCCGCCAGAGATATGAGTCGTTCCCTGGGTGGTCGATTTCATGGGTTCCCACGGCTTGCGCGCGAGCAGCGCCGTTCCCGTCATGAAGCGGAGCTGGCCGCAGTCGAGGCATTCCGCAAAGCGCAGCAAGTTGAGGCCGAACGACAGTTGCAGCTGAAGGCAGAACTTGAGGCGGCCTGGCGCGAAGGCTTGAGCGGTTGGAGCACACCAGTCGCACTCAATGCTGCGTTCGGTGAGTTGCAGCAACTACGCGGGCGACTACTTGGCAATGCTGGCAATAACATGACCCCGGCGCAAATTTCATCCGCTTTGCGCGAAGTTCAGCAACGGTATGAAGAGGACGCTGAATGCCAGTTATTGGAAATGAAAAAGCGTGCGCAGCGAGATGCCGTGACCGATGTGCTAACGCTGCAAAGACAGCAGTTGGAACATGAAGCGAATATGGGCGGTGGCGAACGTGCCGCAAAGCTGCGCGAGGCGTTGGCTCATGCGACAGGACTGGCTCCTGAAGAACAGGCCGAAGCTTTGAACCAACTGGCGCAAGAACAGGATGAAGCAGCCGTGGGCGAAAGCCAGCGTCGTGAAGTTGTGCGGGCGGTGTATCAGTCTCTGCAACAAGCTGGCTTTGTCGTGGATGGCCCCGAACATCTCACATCACAAGGGCAAGATGAAGTACTGATTCGCGCCCGTCGTCCTGCTGGCGCGCAGGCGGATTTCCGCGTCAACCTGAGCGGCCATCTCAGCTACAAGTTTCATCAGTACAAAGGCAAAACGTGCGAGAAAGATGTCGCCCCTGTCATGGCAACGCTACAAGATGCTTACGGGATTAGCCTGAGCGACAAGCGCGTGATATGGGTCAACCCCGATGATCTGGATCAGGATGCTCGCCCTTACCCTGATGCGACACAGGAGAGAAGTAAATGAGTTCAGTTTTGTTGCCGTGGCAGGAAGACTTTCGTCGCGAATGCGGCATACGGCGCGGTGTGATATTGCATGGCAACACGGGTGATTTGACATCTGATCCCGAAGCGCCAGGGCAATGGATTGCTTTGCCGACCGCGTTGAAGAGCCTACTGCGTCAGCGCGGGTACCAGCATGTGGTTTTCTGGAACCGCATCAATGGTGTCAGTGGCATTGATGCGAGGACTTGGGGAGAATTGCAAAGCTCCGTTACGCCACATGCAGTGAGAGGCAGCACGTCCGAGGGGAGCGCCTATGACATGGGCGAATTGCCTCCTACATCTGTGCCGAGCCCCGCATCCAGCGGCATTTCGGCAAGCGCGGATGACTTTCTGGCTGTTGCTGCGCAATGGCTACGACAACCTCGTGCCGAAAAGCCAGTCGCTTTTGTGCTGGATTGGACGCAATACTTGTTTGGTAGCGCCAACTCGTTGAGTGAGAATGAGCGCGGATGGTTGCTGCGCCTAGGGCAGGCTACCCGTGATGCTGCTGTGGTTAGAAATGTTGAAAACATTGGGCAGCCTCAATCACTGCTGGTGCTGTTGTGTGGGGGCTTGAATGTGTTGCCACCATCGCTCTACTTGAACAATCCACTATTTGGGGAAATAGCAATTCCCTTGCCGACCAGGCAAATTCGCGAGTCTGCTGTACTGGGATTGAAAGAAGTGTTTCGACTACAGCCCCTTTTGCAGCAAGGCGGGCGTGAGTTGGCTGACTTCGTTGATGGACTGGAGGGACAGAGTATTCGCGACATTCACAATCTCGCACGACTTTCACGACAAGAGACCGAAGTCTCAAGTGCGCTGTCTCTACTCAATTTGTATCGCCATGGCCGCAGGCACAGTCCTTGGGAGCAACTGGATCACAAAAAACTTCAGACCATTGTCGAAACGCTGGGGCGGCGCGTCAAAGGTCAAGGGGAAGCCATTGAGTCGGTGCGCCGCATTCTCGTGCGCGCCTTCACGGGACTATCGGGGCTTCAACACTCATACAGGCAACGCACTCCAAAGGGGGTGTTGTTTTTTGTCGGCCCAACGGGCGTCGGTAAAACTGAATTGGCGAAATCAATTGCCGAGTTTCTCTTCGGCGACGAAGAGGCCTGCCTTCGCTTCGACATGTCAGAGTTCAATCACGAGCATGCTGACCAGCGATTGGTGGGTGCACCGCCAGGTTACGTGGGTTACGAGGCTGGTGGGCAGTTGACCAATTCGGTCAAAAAAAGACCGTTTTCTCTGTTATTGTTTGATGAAATTGAGAAGGCACATCCCCGCATTCTCGACAAGTTTTTGCAAATTCTAGAAGACGGGCGCTTGACGGATGGCAAGGGCGAAACGGTGATTTTTTCGGATACTGTCATCGTCTTCACCTCGAACATTGGCGCAGCCGAGGTCAGTTATGAAAGTCAGGATGTGCGCAATGAATTCATCCAAAAGGTTCGGCATCACTTCGTACACGAGCTGAAGCGCCCAGAATTGTTAGGGCGAATTGGTGAGGCCAACATTATTCCATTCAACTTCATGCGTGACGATGGCTTTTTGATTGACATTGCCCGTGCCAAGTTGGAGCCGCTACGCAAAGGGCTGAAGGATAAATGGGGTGTTTCTGAACTGAGACTGGTCAAGGAGGCCGAGATACTAGCTTTACTGATCAGAGAAGTGGATCGGGGAGCGGGTGGTCGCGGCGTCCCCAATGCGCTTACCAATAAGCTAATTGATCCACTGGCCGATTTTCTGTTTGCACAAATGGCCACCCCTGATCAGATTCGGGGGAAAGCAATTGAAATTCATATTGCAGGTGGCAAATTGCTATTTGAGCTGGAGTGAAATTGTGCATTGGTTAAACATGGCATCTCGCCTACCTTGCACCGAAGCCGAAGGGCCGGGGCGAAGAGCTGCATTGTGGGTGCAAGGTTGCAACAAACGTTGTCATGGCTGCTGCAACCCGGCGTATCTGCAGCTGGCTGAGCGTGAGCTTGTTTCGGCTTCATCGGTTCTCGACTGGCTGAGGAATGCGCATCATGCGCACGATCTTGAAGGGGTGACCTTTCTCGGTGGCGAGCCCATGTTGCAAGCACAAGGTTTGGCTGTCGTTGCTCAAGGAGTCCAGTCACTGGGGCTATCGGTGATGGTATTCAGTGGGTATACAAAAAATGAGCTTGATGCGATGCGACTACCTGGCGTTGATCAACTTCTTCGCTATACGGATGTGCTAGTGGATGGCCCGTATGAGGCGGATTTACCAGATCGGAATCGCCGCTGGGTTGGCTCTACCAATCAACAATTTCATTATTTGACGGAGCGTTATGATGTGCGAATTGAATCCAACGACAAAGTCGAGCGAGTGCTTGAGATTCGCCTGAAAACAGATGGGTCGGTGTTTATAAATGGGTGGCCAGAAAGGGTTGTGCGCTAATTGATTTCGCCGGTGAGCTCCAACTCTGGCTCACATGTTTCATATAAATCCTTGCAGCTAAGCGCTATTTCAGTAAACACATGTGGGCTCCCGTTCTGGTTAAAGGTGCTGTAAATTTATGATTTTTTCGCGACGCCCGTCTGGGCTGGCGACCTTGGGGCAGCGCGGGTCGGGCATTCCGATTATCCCCGTAGTTTGATAGCCGCTGCCTAAGCAGCCACCGCGGCACAGCCTGAAATAGCGACAAGTGTTGCAAGCGGGATGCTTGACCTGAATGCTCGACGGCTTAGTGAGAATTACGTCGAGGTCTGATCGATACAGATTTCCCATCGGCCGATCCTTGAAGCAGGTACACGAGCACACGTCTCCGTTGGTATAGATATAGACCTTCGCCGTACCTGCCCCGCAATTTGTTGCCGACGGGGGCAATTCAAGCGCGGCCAGTACATCATCTGAAAGCTCATCGAGTCGATCAAAGTCGTACATTGGCGTCATTTTCAGGCGCGTCTTCGTCGGTAGCGCTCGCAAACGGTAGACATGTTCGTTCCACTTTCTCCCATCTATGTGTACACCGCTCGCAGCCCTGCCCGCATAAGTCGCCCGTTTGATGGCAATATGGGCCAATCCGAGCACGTCCAACGAGGCGATGAAAGCATCAGCACGTGCCATGAAGTCGACATCCACGACCGTGGTTGAGACGCTGCAGCGAATGCCATGTTCTACGAGTCTTCGTAGAGTTCGCACGGCCTTACGGTAGGAGTCAGGGCCGCGAATTGCGTCATGCATCGCCTCGTCGCCATCCAACGATACTTGCACGGATAGACGTGCATGTCGTGGCAGCTCCTTCAGCGTCCGCTCGTTGAAGAACGAGGTCACTCCATTCGTATTGATGGTAATGGACAGTCCGAGTTGCAGCCCGAAATCAAGTAGCTCCCGGAAATGACGATGCAGCGTCGGCTCTCCGCCGCTCAGCAACACCAGGCTTTCTGGATGGCTGCGCGCAATCTGCGTTAACGCATTTTTGATCATGCCAGTTTCCGCAGTTTCGTCGCGGTAAGGAGATGAGTCGCGAATGCAATGCGAACACGTTAGGTTGCAGCGTTCCGTGATAACGAAATAGAACTGCTCCATCATTCCAGCTCGAGATATGGTCGTGGCCGCGTGAGCGGGGGAAAGGGGCGACTGGCCTCGTTACGCAACGCATTAATCAGGTTGTCGAGCGCGGTGGTGTTTTGCATTGAAGTGCCTTTCATGCATGGTTGCTGCACATACTCCTCCAGCAGCTCCCCAATCTCCGGATACGACTCTAATTTCTTGATCCAATCCCCGAGCGTCAACGGATACCAACCGAGCGCCAGATGGGCGGAATGATTTTCCTCTGTCTGCGTAAAGTGCCAGATCCCCCGCGGGCAATAGAACACGTCGCCCTGCTTCAAGAGCACGGACTGCCAGCCAGTGAAATTTTCATCCACCGGCGGTACAGACTGGTGGCGCATCGAGCGAGACAGCACATGCGAGTCCTCGCGATAAAACCAACGCTTGCTGCCATGGATCTGGATGGCAAAAACATCGTGCCGGTCGAAATGAACGTTAACCCCCTGCGTACGCCGAGCAGTGTAGTAACCGTTGACGCTTACGCGGGTTTGAGTCTCTTCACTGAGCTGGTCGACAAATGACTCAAGCGGCGGGTGACACTCCTGGATGCGATCGTATACGAGGGTGCCGCCACGGGCGATGGCCAGCAGAATCTTCTTCCGATTCAGTTCGTTGTTGAGGTTATTGCTGTACCGATCCTTGTCGTCGATCAGATCATATTTGTGGAGCGTGTTGCGATGATCGGTGACTCGGACGCGGGGGTACAGTAGCGACGAAAAGTTGAGGATGGCATTGAGATCGCTCAGCGCAAAGAGATGCGCAAACTTGTCTGGCGAACCAGTGATATGCAGCGGGCGCTTACCATAGGCCTCGCTAAAAAAGCGTGGCGTTGGCATATCGCCCAGCAGGAACTGAAGGAGGGAATTGGTTTCTTCACTCATGGCATTACCAAACCGGGCCGTGTAATTAACGATACACGTCGTGCGCGCAGATGCGCGATCTGTGTTGGCGGAATCCGGTCTTCGATGTAGCTGATATCTAGTTCGCGCAGATTCTGAATGGAAAAGACCCACTCAGGCAAACACGAGATCTGCGTTCTGGCCAAGCCAAGAGACTCCAGTGCGGCACACTCACTTAGCGTTTCGGGCAGGGATACGAGCGGATTCGCACCAAGGTTGAGTCGAGAAAGGGCCGAGTGCCCTGCGGGCCAATCAAAGGTAGTCAGTCGATTGCGATAAAGGCTGAGCGACTTAATTCGTGCCACTTCCACAGGCATCGCTGCAAATTCATGAAGATCATTTTTTTGCAGATAGAGATACTCTAGTCCTCGCGGCAGCTGCGTGAGGGGCATCTGCTTGATGCCGTTTGCCGCCAAGCCAAGCCACCGACAAGTGTCCAACTTCGACACAAGTCCATCCCATGAAAAAGCATTACTGCCAAGATCGATTACTTCAGCATGAAGCGTATCCCCCAGATCATCTAGCGCGTCGTCACCGAGACCGGCGTGAGTCATCTTCAGGATGCGTGGAGAGATTACTTGAATATGGCTTGCGATACGCTTCCGAATTGCACGCTCGGCAGGCTTCAAAAGGCTGATTCCGGCGCAGGAGTCGTAGAAGTCAAGCATACGCTTGCGCGCATTCCACTGGGGCGCTCGCGGCAAGAGGCGGGCAATGCAGTTCAATTCGAATACATCGCTAAAGCTCGTCGCATCGGCTAGATTCAAAATCTCGCTAGCCAGGGCGACAGCGGTGAACCGATCGAGCTTGATCTCCAGCATCTCAAAGATGCCGACACCACTGAAAAGACGACTGACTTTGATGCTGAATGGCGTTTCGGGAGTGACGAATTCGTCTGATGCATGACGATCGCCATGCGCGACCACCACAATGGCGCATTCACGATAACTATCGCACGACGCTAGGCGGGCGAGGTGAATGTGTACTTTGTCCGTAAGATCGTTGTCGCCAAAAATCGGCAACAGCAGCACAACAACCGGATAGCTAGCACCATCGCGCGTTGCAAGCTCGTGATCGGACAGTCGACTAAGATGAGGCTTGACGCCCTGAGCGCTCAGGGCCTCGACGAGTAAAGCTTCCCCCTCGGTCTCCCTGGGCAGCCCCGAGACGAGCAGCAGGGATTCATCCATGCGAAATTGCGAGCAGCAGATCAGCTAAAGTCCTTGTCGCAGTGGTCGGCCTCTTTCCACATGCCGAACATGCCTGACAGATCGGACACCGCTTCAGCATCCAGATCACTCAGTTTCAAAACCTCCCGACGCAAGACATTTTCATTAGAAGCGCCGTTCGGCATTACATTGTTATTCAGCTCAATCAATTGCATGGTCATTTCCTTCGTATTGATTATTGACAGCCCTGCGCACGTAGTAGTGCCAACAAGGCAGTTGCGGCATCTCTGCAAGAGTTTGTATCAAAATTACGGGGTTTTGTCGATTTTATGGTGGAGCAGTCCCCCGCCACGGTCATAGAGCTTGTCACCGCGTTACCTTGTTGACTCCCGACGAAGTACCGTCCTTCGCTTCTTTTGATCCCGTCGCCAGATTCTGTGCCAGCGCACCGGCTCTTACGCCTGCCCATCCCAGGGCTGCGACCCAAAACGTCGGCAAAACCAGGAACATCGTCCCCATCACGAAATTCAGGAGCATGTCGCCGAAGGCATTGTTCAGTCCCACCAGCGGGTCGAAGTTGCTGTGCGGCCGGTTCCAGCCGAACCCCCAGCCATAGAGCGCATCGAGGATGGTGCTGTCGACCCAGCGAGCGAGCTGGAACCAGAAATCCACGAAGAACAGCGCGAACTGCACGACGCTCACGGTGATGACCGTCTTCAGGTCATAGGTGCCCACGACCAGCACCAGCGGGATGCAGATGACCAGCGCCATCTTGAGCAAGGCCAGCACCATGGGCAACGCCTGGCGCACGACGTCCATGGCGGGGAACGCGGCGATCGCCCCCACGGCCATCCCGACATCGCCTGCCGCGCGCGTCACGATGTTCGGCAAGGTCTTGTCGATCTGGCCGCCGTAGTCGGTATAGACCGCACCCTGGTTGAGCTTCTGCTGCCGCGGCGAGGCAATCGCGCGGATCACGGAATCGTCCACTTCGGCGCGGCTCAGGAACCCGGCCCAGCCCGCCAGCCGATTCAACAGGCTCGGGTCCACCTGCCCCAGCAGCCGCGCGCGCAGGCCGTTGCTGCCATCGGCCCACCACTGCCTGCAGTTAGGGTAGCCGCCACCGCTGGCCACCTGCGCAAGCCCCGCATCGCGGGTGCTGTCGTAGGGCCAGTCGTCGCGCGGCGTGCTGGAGCGGTAGGTGTCGTAGTAACCGCCCGTGTCCGTGAAGAAGCGCGAACCGATCCAGGTCACGTCGTGCATCTGCGTCTCATCGAGGTCCGGGCGCTGCATGAACAGTTTGGCGCGCGCCGGCCCGTAGCAGTCGCGCGAGAAATCCGCCACATCCTGAGCCAGCACCGGATCGTCGATGCGCGTGGCGTCGATCTCCATGCGCATCTGCCGCAGGTCGGTGCCGCACGGGATCGCGGCCACCGAGGCCCCCGTGACGGCGCGCGAGAGCGCATGCATGAAACCCCACCAGACCGGCACCTTGGCACTCTGGTTGTTGATGGTGCTGAAGGACTGCGACCAGCCGGT
>NZ_DAIUFW010000018.1:0-17149 GCF_036844465.1 Methylobacillus sp. | reverse complement strand
GCGACAACTGGTTCGCGCGCGCCAAGGGCATGGAGCATGAACCCGAGCGCGGCGTCCGCTGCACCATGTGTTTCGACATGCGTTTCGAGCGCACCGCCTTATATGCCCATGAACACGATTTCCCGGTTATCACCAGCTCCCTAGGGATTTCACGCTGGAAAAACATGCAGCAGATCAACGATTGTGGCCATCGTGCTGCCGGACACTACCCAGGCCTGATGTATTGGGATTACAACTGGCGCAAGGGCGGCGGTTCGGCGCGCATGATCGAGATCAGCAAGCGCGAGCATTTCTATCAACAGGAATATTGTGGGTGCGTCTATTCCTTGCGAGACACCAATAACCACAGGGTAGCTGCAGGAAGGGAGCGTATCAAGCTGGGCACATTGTTCTACGGTCAGGAAGAAGCTGCCGATCAAGAAGTAAGGCAAACTTTCGAAGAATCATAGAGTGATAACGCAAGGGATGAATCCTTTCTCATCAGCATTTTCATGGTTGACATAATTAGCTGGCTAATTATAATCCGACTAACCATGTTGCAACTTAAAGATCTTCCCACCGCAGCGGTGCTGGATAAATTTTCTCATCGTTATCCGCAAGCGGATATCAGCGCCGTGTCATCTTTTTTGCATTTATTGCGGGTGGCCAGCGATTTATCATTGGCGCTGGACACTTGCCTGAGCCGTCACGGCTTGCTGCAGGGGCGTTGGTGGGTCTTGATTTTGCTCATGCGAGAAGAGCAGTGTGTTTCCTTGCCTTCGGTATTGGCGGAAAAGGCGGGCGTTAGCCGTGCAACCATGACGGGCTTGCTGGATGGCCTGGAGAGGGATGGGCTGGTGGAACGCATTTATGACAAAAATGACCGTCGTCGAGTGTCGATCAGGCTGACGGAACTAGGACAGCAGCGGCTGGATCAGGTGATGCCTGATTATTACACGCGACTGCGCCAGTGCATGGCTGGGGTGAGTGAGGCGGAAAGAGATGTGCTGCATGGCATTCTCGACAAGTTGGGCGCAGGCGTGCCTGCATTTATCCAGACCGGGCAACCGGGCGAGGGTGAAGCAGGGTAATCTATTTTTTTAAAATGACTCATTGAAGGGATATGACATGAAAAGTTGCAAGACTATCGGCATTATCGTGGTGCTGGCATTGGTGGCTGTGATTGCCGGGCTGGTGTACAAGTGCAATGCCAAGCCTAATCAGGAGGAAGTAGTCGCTATCGTCAGCAAGCTGAACACAGCGTGGGACGAAGCATTTGCCCAGGCATCGGCTGGCACGATCAGTAGCTACTATGATGCGAATGGCAGCCTCTTGCCTGCTGGCGGTGAGCAGGTGACCGGGACGCAGGGAATTGCAGATTTCTGGTCCGGCTTGTTCTCCAACGGCTTGACCGCGCACCAGATTACCATGGTAGAGGCTGGCGTAGTTGGTAATACGATCTACCAGCGAGGCAAATGGACTGCCGTGCTCAAGGGCGCGGATGGCGCGGAGCCACAGAATTTTGGCGGTAACCTGCACCTTCTTTATAAGAAACAAGATGACGGTAGCTGGAAGATTCTGACCCATACCTGGAACTAATCCCTTATTTTTGGAGAAATGAAACATGTCAAACGTGGATTTCAAAGCAACTGCACTGCAACTCAACCAGGCGTGGGATGCTGCTTTCAACGCAAAGGATGTCGCACTGGTGGTGTCTTACTATGACGATGCGGCAACCGTGCTGCCTGCTGGCGGAGCGCAGGTGAATGGCAAGGAAGCGCTGCTGGCTTTCTGGCAAGGTGGTATCGACAGTGGAATCACAGACCACAAGCTGGAGTTGATTGATGCGCAGGCAGATGGCAATCTGGCATTCCAGCGCGGTCACTGGAGCGCGGCAGTCGTGAATGCGGCTGGCGAGCGCCAGGAGTTCAGCGGCAACGTGCACCTGCTGTACAAAAAGCAGGCGGACGGCAATTGGAAATTACTCAGTCATATCTGGAATTAAGCGTCATCTCACACACCTCATGACGCGTTGCGATGCTTGAGGTGTGTTTTCAATCTGTCCCAAACAAGGCCATAGGCCAGGAACCAACATGAAAGCGGGAACTTCGACTACCGTGCGTGCGTTTGCGGCATTGGTGCTGCTGGCTGTGCTGTGGGGATACAACTGGGTGGTGATGAAGCATGCGCTGGAATATGCTGGCGCGTTTCAGTTCGGCGCGATGCGGACGTTCTATGGCGCGCTGTGCCTGTTCGCCCTGCTGGCGTTGATGCGCAAGCCGCTCAAGCCGCGTGAAGTACCTACCCTGATCTGGTTGGGAATCTTGCAGACCTGCGGTTTTACCGGCCTGATCATTTGGGCGCTGGTGGAAGGTGGTGCGGGTAAGACCGCTGTGCTGACTTACACCATGCCGTTCTGGGTCATGATATTAGCCTGGCCTTTGCTCGGTGAAAAGATTCGCGGCATGCAATGGCTGGCGGTGCTATTTTCCGTAATGGGGCTGGTCTTTATTCTTGACCCGCTGCATCTTGGTTCCGACCTGTTCAGCATGATGCTGGCGATACTGGGCGGCGTGTTCTGGGCGGTTTCCGTCATCGTGGCGAAGAAATTGCACCACCGGGTGCCTGACCTTGACCTCATGTCCTTGACCGCCTGGCAGATGTTCTTTGGCTCCTTGCCATTGGTGGTAGTAGCTTTCATCGTGCCTGCGCCGCCGATAGATTGGAGTATCAATTTCATCGGCGCGGTATTGTTCAATGCCGTGCTGTGCAATGCGCTGGCCTGGCTGCTCTGGCTATATGCCTTGCAGCACCTGCCTGCGGGGATTGCCAGCATGACTTCGCTGCTCGCGCCGGTTATCGGCGTATTGGCCGCCTGGTGGCAACTGGGAGAGAATCCAAGCCAGGGCGAAATCATCGGCATGGCCTTGATCGGTGTGTCGCTGCTGATCATTTCACTCAATAGCATGCGGCGGCACGAGGAAATTGACCCGGCGATGGGGCAGGACTAAAAGCGGCCAACAAATTCCAGCGTGTGCTCCTGGTCAGACGCTTAAACGGTATGGCAGGCAGAACAGCAACGACAGAGAAGTTTTGTTAGCCGCTCTAAACCGCGCGTGTTTCTCACCCTGCCCACTATGCTAAAATTTGCGAGGTTTTTTGCACAATTCGCAATCAAAGGATTTTACAAATGGCAGGGCATTCCAAATGGGCCAACATCCAGCACCGCAAAGGTCGCCAGGATGCCAAACGTGGCAAGATATTCACCAAACTGATCAAGGAAATCACCGTCTCGGCCCGCATGGGCGGCGGCGACCTCAATTTCAATCCGCGCCTGCGCGCTGCTATAGCGGAAGCCAAAGAGCAGAACATGCCTGCGGACAATATCACCCGCGCCATCAAGCGCGGCACCGGCGAGCTCGAAGGCGTCAACTACGAGGAAATCCGCTATGAAGGCTACGGTATCGGCGGCGCGGCGATCATCATCGACTGCCTGACCGACAACAAGCAGCGTGCAGTGGCCGACGTGCGCCATGCGCTCAGCAAGAACGGCGGCAACCTGGGTACCGACGGCTGCGTTTCCTTCATGTTCAAGCATTGCGGCGTACTGGTGTTCGAGCCGGGCACCAGCGAGGACCAGGTAATGGAAGCGGCGCTGGAGGCGGGGGCCGAGGACGTGGTGGCTGATGAGGACGGCAGTATCGAAGTGATTACCGCGCCGGGGGATTTCACTGTGGTGAAGGAAGCCCTGGAAGCTGCGGGGTTGAAGCCGGTATTGGCGGAAGTCACCATGAAGCCTGACAACGAAACTGTATTTACCGGCGATGACGCAGCCAAGATGCAGAAGCTGCTCGACGCGCTGGAAGACCTGGACGACGTGCAGGACGTATACACCACCGCCGTCATCGAAGAATAATGATCTTGCGTATCCTCGGCATCGACCCGGGTTTGCGGCTGACTGGTTTTGGCGTGATCGAGAAAACAGGCGAAAAGCTTGCCTATGTGGCGAGTGGCACCATCAAGACCACCACCGGCAAGGGTAGCGAAATCGAGGATTTACCGACCAGGCTCAAAATTATACTCGACAGTCTGGGCGAGGTGATTGCTACGTATCAGCCGCAGCAGGCGGCAATAGAAAAAGTATTCGTCAACGTCAACCCACAGTCCACTTTGCTGCTGGGGCAGGCGCGGGGTGCTGCGATTAGCGCGTTGGTGTTGAAGTCGCTGCCGGTTTCTGAATATACCGCGCTGCAGGTCAAGCAGTCCGTGGTGGGCAATGGACATGCGGCCAAGGATCAGGTGCAGGAAATGGTCAAACGGCTGCTGAACCTGCCGGGGCTGCCAAGGCCAGACTCGGCAGATGCATTGGCGTGTGCGATTTGTCATGCCCATGGTGGGCAGGGATTGGGTAAGCTGGCGACAGCAGGATTCAGGGTAAAGGGTGGCAGGTTGATATGATTGCAAGATTGAGCGGTATCCTCATCGAAAAAACGCCGCCGCAGGTGGTGATCGATTGCCATGGCGTAGGTTATGAGTGCGAGGTGCCCATGAGTACCTTCTACAATCTGCCTGCCACCGGCGAAAAAGTCGTGTTGCTCACCCAATTCATTGTGCGCGAGGACGCGCAACTACTGTATGGCTTCGGCAGCGAGCAGGAACGTGCAACTTTCCGCCAATTGCTGAAAGTAAACGGCATAGGCGCAAAGTCAGCGCTTGCTATCCTCAGTGGTTTGTCGGTGGATGACTTGGCGCAGGCCGTGGCCTTGCAGGAAACCGGCTTGCTGACCAAGGTGCCCGGCATAGGCAAGAAAACCGCCGAGCGCCTGTTGCTGGAACTCAAGGATAAATTCTCCATCGAGGGTATGGCGGCGCCAACTGGTGGCGCTCAAGGCAAGTCCGTCAGTGGCGATGTGCTCAATGCGTTGCTGGCATTGGGTTACAACGAGCGGGAGGCATTGGCTGCCGTCAAGCAATTGCCTGCTGATATTGCTGTGGCGGAAGGCATCAAGCTCTCCCTGAAAACGCTCTCCAAGACTTGAATATCACATGCTGCCGGCAGGCAATAGGGGTGAGATAGCGAAGTATTGACGGCTTTTCTGTATGATGTGCACATTATTCAGTGCTTGCATGTAGTTGCTTGAAGTTTAACCCGATATTTCCCTGATGATAGAAACCGACCGTTTAATCGCCCCCTCTACCCAAGGCACGCAGGAAGAAGCATTGGAGCGTGCGCTGCGCCCCAAGGTGCTGGACGAGTATGTTGGCCAGGAAAAGGCACGCGGCCAGCTCGAAATTTTCATCAATGCTGCGCGCGGGCGTGCCGAGGCACTGGATCATGTCCTGCTATTCGGGCCGCCCGGCCTTGGCAAGACTACGCTTGCGCATATCATTGCCAAGGAAATGGGCGTCAACTTGCGGCAGACATCAGGCCCGGTACTGGAGCGCGCGGGCGATCTGGCCGCCTTGCTCACCAATCTTGAGCCC
This sequence comes from Methylobacillus sp., assembly GCF_036844465.1. Classification (NCBI taxonomy): domain Bacteria; kingdom Pseudomonadati; phylum Pseudomonadota; class Betaproteobacteria; order Nitrosomonadales; family Methylophilaceae; genus Methylobacillus; species Methylobacillus sp. Next base: position 11,686 of record NZ_DAIUFW010000018.1, on the reverse strand, counting down.
AACGATGTCTTATTCATCGATGAGATTCACCGCCTCTCACCAGTGGTGGAGGAAATTCTCTATCCCGCGATGGAGGATTACCGCCTGGATATCATGATAGGCGAGGGGCCTGCCGCGCGTTCGGTGCGCCTGGATCTGCCGCCTTTCACGCTGGTGGGAGCAACGACGCGGGCCGGGATGCTGACCAATCCCTTGCGCGACCGCTTCGGCATCGTTTCCAGGCTGGAGTTCTATACGGCGGATGAGCTGGCGCGCATCGTGCAACGTTCCGCCGGGTTGCTGGAAGTCACCATGCAGCAGGAAGGCGCTCTGGAGGTTGCCCGCCGTTCGCGCGGCACGCCCCGCATTGCCAACCGCTTGCTGCGACGGGTGCGTGACTATGCCCAGGTGAAATCGGACGGCATCGTCAGTGTCGAGATTGCGGATGCGGCATTGAAGATGCTGGATGTGGACAAGCTCGGCTTCGATGTCATGGACCGTAAGCTACTGCTGGCGGTGCTGGAGAAATTCGACGGCGGCCCGGTCGGGCTGGATAACCTCGCCGCAGCCATCGGCGAAGAGCGTGACACGATCGAGGATGTGCTGGAGCCATACCTGATCCAGCAGGGTTACCTGATGCGTACCCCGCGCGGACGCATCGCCACCCAGCAGGCCTATCAGCATTTCGGCCTGGCTGTGCCGGGCAGGATAGGTTCGGGAGAACTCTGGCAGCAATGAGTGGGTGCAGAGAGTTCCGCTGGCCGGTGCGGGTCTATTACGAGGATACCGACAGCGGCGGCGTGGTATATCACGCTAATTACCTTAAGTTCATGGAGCGTGCCCGCACCGAATTTTTGCGGTCTCTGGGCTTTGGGCAGGCGGAACTAAGAGAGACGCATGGAGTCTTGTTCGTGGTACGACACCTTGCGCTACAATACCGCCGCCCTGCGCGGTTTGATGACGCGCTGGAAGTCGTGACCAGACTCGCGGAGTTGAGGCGCAGCCTCATGAAATTTGAGCAGAAAATATATCGCGGCGATGAAATGCTGATTGACGCCAGTGTGGATATTGTCTGTATCGACGCCGAACAATTCAGACCTGCAGCCATTCCGGCTGCTGTGCGCAACATGATTGATCCTGTGTGACCAAACCTTATGGAGCTTGAATGAACCCTACCGAAGACATGTCGTTTCTATCGTTGATCAGCGGTGCCAGCGTGCCGGTGCAGATCGTGATGGCATTGCTATTGCTCACCTCGTTCATCTCGTGGTGGTACATCTTCATCAAGTTTTTCTCCATCCGCAGCGCGGACCGGGAAGCCGAGGAGTTCGAGCGCGCATTCTGGAAAGGCGGCGACCTGAACCAGCTTTATGAAAGCGTGACTTCGGGCCGTCGCAGCACGCAGGGCCTGGCCAGTATTTTTGAGGCTGGTTTCAAGGAGTATGCCCGCCTCAAACGCCAACCCAGCCTGGATGTTAGCGACGTGACCGAAGGCGCGCGCCGCGCCATGCGAGCGGCCTATAACCGAGAGATGGATGAGTTGGATTCCCATCTGCCTTTTCTGGCCTCGGTCGGTTCAGTTAGTCCTTACATTGGCCTGTTTGGCACTGTGTGGGGCATCATGAATGCCTTCCGCGGCCTCGCCAATATGGCGCAGGCGACCCTTTCTCATGTGGCTCCCGGCATTGCCGAAGCGCTGGTGGCAACGGCTATCGGCTTGTTTGCTGCAATTCCCGCTGTGATCGCCTATAACCGTTTTACCGCTTCGGTGGACAGGCTGGCCGTGCGTTACGAAAGTTTCATCGAAGAATTCACCAACATCCTGCAACGCAAGGCATAAGGAGGCTGTGATGAGCCGTCGCAAATCCCGCCGCCTGATGAACCAGATCAACGTCGTCCCTTACATTGATGTGACGCTGGTATTGCTGGTGATCTTCATGGTGACCGCTCCCATGACCAATCCCGGTGTTGTCGAGTTGCCGCAGGTCGGGCAGGCGCTCAAGCAGGCTGCTGCCCCTATCGTGATCACTGTCAAGGCTGATGGCCGCGCTGAAATTGAAGGCAAGACCATGGAGCGCGACCAGTTGCTGTTCGAGGTCAAAACCCAGGTTGAAAAAGCGCCGGAACGCGCCATTGTGATTGCTGCCGACAAGAACGTGCAATACGACAAGGTAGTGACCTTGATGGATAGCCTCAAACAATACAAGGTCGGCTTGCTGCTCAAACCGGCCAATTGATGCATGAAACAACGTCGAACCAATCCTTATAAAGCGCGGGCCGCAGCACTTTCGCTGTTTGTGCACCTGCTGTTGCTGACGCTGCTGCTGGTGTCGTTCGAGTGGAAAACCCAGCAACCGCTAATGGTGGCCCAGGTGGAGCTGTGGGAGAATCTGCCTGCCGACAAGCCAGTGGCAAAACCGCCACAACCGAAGCCTGCACCTGAACCGCCCAAACCCGAACCAAAACCGGTACCAAAGCCAGAGCCTAAACCCGAACCCAAGCCGGAGCCTACTCCCGAACCGGAGCCCAAGGCGGAAATTCAGGTAAAGAAGCAGGAACCGGAAAAACCCAAACCGAAACCGGAGAAAAAACCCGAGCCGAAGAAGCCGGAACCTAAACCCGAGCCCAAAAAGCCTGAGCCCAGGAAAGAAGAAACGCTCAAGCTGGACGAGTTGAAAAAGCTGCAGCAGGAGTTGCTGGAAGAAGGAGCGCCTGCGCCTGCGAAAAAACAGGGGCCTACCCAGGCAGGCGCCGATGTGGTCAATCAGAGCGAAATTGATAAATATAGAGGTTTGATTAGCGCCAAGATAAAGCGGTATGTGAACCGTCAGGTGTGCGGGACAGGACAGCCAGAGCTTGAGGTGGATATCAGCTTGATGCCGACAGGTGAACTGATCGGTAAGCCCAGGCTGGTAAAGAGCAGTGGTCTTTCTGCGTGTGATGAGGCGGTGGAGCGCGCCATTTTGCAGGCACAGCCTTTGCCGGTGCCGTCACAGCCAGATCTGTTTTCGCGACTTCGCGATCTCAGACTCAAGTTCCGCCCCAATGAGGATGGCTAAGGTCTGCTAGCAACATTCTTCTGGCATTACCGCTCTTCCTTGCTGTATGCCTTTACTGACCACCTGCGGCAGAAAGTCTAAACAGTACATTCGCCGAATTTTGCGGGCGGTATTAACTGTGCAGATATTGTCTATTGCTGCAGCAATGATCATAGCTTTGCTATGAGGGAATTTGGTAGAATACCGCCTGCATGGTCGGGGAACTTTGCATTACTTTACTGTCCTAAACCCTCATGAATAAATTACGCTTATTTCTCAGTCTCTTAGTTTTCTTTTTGCCCGCGGGCGCCAAAGCAGCGTTGACCGTTGAAATTGTTGGCGGCGCAGCACAGCAAATCCCGATCGCCATCGTGCCGTTTGCCCAGCAAGGACAAATCCCTGGTCAGCAGGATACGATTGCTAATGTTATTGGCGCCGACTTGCGGCGCAGTGGTTTGTTTCGTGTGCTGGAAACCCGTGGTGTTGCCAATCAGCCTACTGATGTTAGTGAGGTCAGTTATGCAGATTGGGCCGCCATCCAGGCGCAGGCCCTGACTGTAGGCAAGATAGAAACCCTGCCTGATAACCGGCTCAGGGTGTCTTTCCGGCTGCTGGATGTTTACAAGCAGAATCAGTTGGTCGGGTTGGAATACAACATCACGCCAGCCCAGCTGCGCATGACGGCTCACAAGATCGCTGACGTGATCTATCAGAAATTGACCGGCGAACAAGGCGTGTTTGCCACGCGCATTGCCTATGTCAACAAGTCTGGTAGTCGTTACTCATTACAAGTGGCGGATTCCGATGGCTACAATCCACAGACGGTGGTGTCTTCCGTCGAGCCTATCATTTCGCCTTCCTGGTCGCCTGATGGCACCCGCTTGGCTTATGTTTCATTTGAGAAGAAGAAGCCGATTGTCTATGTGCAGTCTCTGGTGTCTGGCCAACGCACTGTATTGGCGAATTTCAAGGGCAATAACAGTGCGCCTTCCTGGTCGCCCGATGGCAAGCGTTTGGCGATTGTGCTGACGCATGCTGCCAACTCGCAGGTCTATGTGATCAATGCGGATGGCACAGGTCTGCAGCAATTGACGCGTACCAGCGCGATTGATACCGAACCTGTCTGGTCGCCGGATGGACGCTATATCTACTTTACTTCCGATCGTGGCGGCAGTCCGCAAATCTACCGCATGCCTGCCAGTGGCGGCGAAGCCAGCCGCATGACATTTGAAGGCGGCTATATCGTCAGTCCGCGCCTGTCGCACGATGGCAAGTCTCTTGCTTATATCCGTCGTGACGGCGGTCAGTTCAAGGTGGCGTTGCAGGATTTGCAATCCGGTCAGGTGCAGATACTCAGTGATGGTCCAAAGGACGAGTCTCCCAGTTTTGCGCCCAATGGCCGCATGATCCTGCATGCGACCCGTATCGGCGGTCGAGGCGCGCTGGCGGCAGTTTCCGCCGATGGGCGGGTCAAGCAGCGCTTGAGTGAAAGTGGTGGTGATGTGCGAGAGCCGGCGTGGGGGCCTGTCATTAGCCAGTAAGTAAATGGCGCAAGCTGAAAGAATAACAGGCAAGTTATTGTAAAAACAGCCGTTATGCAAAGTGGCGGCTGTTTTTGTAACAACAGGCAAGTTTATTATGCTGTAATAGTAAATGGTAGTTTTTAACGAATATTAAGGAGAAGATTAAAGTGAATAAGAATATTGTAATCAGCGTGTTGCTCGCGGCAATGTTGGCTGCTTGTTCCAGCAAGGCAGTGAAGGAAACTCCACAGGCAGCTGTTGAAGACAGGAGCCAGGCGACCCAGAGTGCTACTCATAGCCACGGTAGTGATTCTGCCACCAGCGGTGTTTCCGATTCCTCCATGGCAGTGAACCCGTTGAAGGACCCCAACAACATTCTGTCCAAGCGCAACGTCTATTTCGACTTTGATAGCGATGCAGTCAAGGCAGAGTACCGTTCCCTGATCGAGGCGCATGCCAAGTATCTGAGCGCCAATGGTAGCGCCAAGGTATTCCTGCAAGGCAATACCGATGATCGCGGCACACGTGAATACAACTTGTCTCTGGGGCAGCGTCGTGCTGTTGCCGTCAAGAAGGTATTGAACCTGTTGGGCGTGCAGGATACCCAGATCGAGACTGTCAGCTTCGGCAAGGAAAAGGCTAATGCAGCCTGCGCAGATGATTCTTGCTGGCAGCAAGATCGTCGCGTTGAGATTCAATACCAGGGCGAATAAGTCATGATGCTGCGTTCACTGGTTCTGGTCGTTGTTGGATTTCTTTCATTGCCATCCCTGGCGCAGGCCGCGCTGTTTGGTGATGATGAGGCCAGGAAAAAAATTGCTGACCTGCAGCAGCAGGTACAGACCCAGAACCAGGAAACGCAAGCCGCTTTGGCTGAGTTGAAGAAAAGCCAGCAAGCCCTGGAAACAAGAAGCCAGGGCATGCTGGACCTGATGAGCCAGATTGACCGGCTCAACCAGGAAATCAGCCGCCTGAAAGGCGAGCTGGAAGTAGTCAACCACAATATCGAGAATACCCAGCAGCGTCAGCGTGACCTGTACGCTGATACCGATGGCCGCTTGCGCAAACTGGAAGCAGGCGGTGTTCCTGCCGCTGCCCAGAACGGCAATCATGACGACGAGGCAGCAGCAGCGCAGCCTGCCGCGAATGGCGATAACCCTGAAGCACGCGACCTGGAAGCGGCCAAGGCGCTTGCCGCATCAGGCAAGTTCAAGGAGGCCTTCGATGCTTATAACAAGTTCCTGCAAACCTATCCAGGCTCTGCCCAGGCGCCTGAGGCTTTGCTTGGATTGGGTAGCGCGCAGTTTTCATTAAAGAACTATAAGGCTTCCATTAGCACACAGCAAAAACTGATTGCCCAATATCCCCAGAGCGACAAAGTGCCGGATGCGATGTTCAGCATTGCCAACAGCCAGATCCAGCTTTCTGATGTCGATGGCGCCAAGAAAACCTTGCGCAGTATGCTGGAGAAATTCCCCAACCACGAGCTGGCGCCAAGCGCCAAGCGCCGACTGACTGTGCTGGACTCGATCAAGTCCAGATAATTTTCCGTGTTGCGCATTCATGAGATTTTCCACTCCCTGCAAGGGGAGTCGTCACGTGTAGGCCTGCCTACTGTTTTCGTGCGTCTGACGGGCTGCCCCATGCGCTGCGTCTATTGCGACACCGAATATGCATTCAAGGGCGGCAGGAATATGCCGCTGGATGAGATCATGGAACAGGTGGCCAGCTATGGCGCGCGCTATGTCTGTGTGACCGGCGGCGAGCCGCTGGCGCAGAAAAAAAACTGCCTGGAATTGCTGCGGCGTTTGTGTGATGCGGGGTATGAGGTTTCACTGGAAACCGGCGGCGCGGTATCGACAGAAGGTGTAGATGCGCGAGTAGCGGTAATTCTAGATATCAAAACCCCAGGCTCTGGCGAACTAGCCAATAACCACTGGGATAACCTGACCCGTCTCAAGTCCAACGATGAAATCAAGATTGTGCTGTGTGGCAGGGAAGATTATGAATGGGCAAGGCAACTACTTGCCGAGCATGCCCTGACTGAAAAATGTCCGGTGATTTTCTCGCCGGTTTACAGCCATTTGAAACCGGCAGACCTGGCGGACTGGGTGCTGGAGGACAAGCTCCCTGTGCGCATGCAGGTGCAGCTGCACAAAATCCTCTGGGGCGAAACGCCCGGGAAATAGTCAATTGTGGCCGGATTTGTGCGGCCATTCGCAAGGAATCAATATCATGAGCAAGAAAGCCGTAGTGCTCTTGTCTGGCGGGCTGGATTCCGCCACAGTGCTCGCCATCGCCCGTAGTCAGGGCTACGAGGCCTATTGTTTGAGCCTGGATTATCAGCAGCGCCACCGTGCCGAACTGGATGCTGCAGACCGTGTGACCGCGGCGCTGGGCGCGGCCATGCACAGAACCGTGAAGCTCGACCTCTCCGTATTTGGCGGTTCCGCGCTGACCGACAGCTCCATTGCCGTGCCGGAAGCACCGAGCGAGGGTATCCCGGTCACTTATGTGCCTGCCCGTAATACCATCATGTTGTCACTGGCGCTGGCCTGGGCGGAAGTGCTGGATGCGCGCGATATCTTCATCGGCGTGAATGCGCTGGATTATTCCGGCTATCCCGATTGCCGCGACGAATATGTGCGGGCTTTCCAGGCTATGGCAAATCTGGCGACCAAAAGCGCGATCGAAGGGCGCACCATCAGCATCCATGCGCCCTTGATCGACATGACCAAGGCGGAAATCGTTACCCAGGGCACTGCATTGGGCGTGGATTACAGCCAGACCGTTTCCTGCTACCAGGCCGATAATATGGGTCGTGCCTGTGGCGTGTGTGATTCCTGCCGTTTACGGCGCCAGGGCTTTGTCTCAGCCGGATTGGCAGACCCTACCCGTTATGCGCCCACAGCACATCCTGCATGATGGACTTGCCAAGACCATCAAAAGTAACGTAAAATCCGCGCCTTTCTGTCTAGATTAAAGAGAACAAGATTATGGTGATTATTCGTCTCGCCCGCGGTGGCGCGAAGAAAGCTCCTTTTTACAGTGTTGTTGTGGCTGATTCCCGTAATCGTCGCGATGGCCGTTTCATCGAGCGCGTAGGTTTCTACAACCCATTGGCCAAGGAAGGCCAAGAGGGTCTGCGTCTGAACAGTGAGCGTCTGGCTTACTGGCAAAACAATGGTGCGCGACTGTCCGAGACCGTTGCACGCCTGGTTAAGCAGTCTGCAAAAGCTGCTTGATAAAAAGCCGTTGAAAAACGGCTGGCTTCAATTGTGAGTGAGTTAGTCATCATGGGGCGCATTGTCGCCCCTTATGGCGTTTATGGCTGGGTCAAGGTCCTGCCGGACACCGAGTACGTTGACAGCCTGTTTGACTATGACCGCTGGATGCTGGGCCGGGGTGATCCCAAGCGCCCAGAGCAATGGCAGCCGTATACTGTCGAAACTGCCAAAGTGCATAACGACATGCTGCTGGTCAAGCTGGAAGGCGTGAACGATCGCGATGCTGCGTTTGCCTGCAAAGGCATGTATGTCGCGGTATTCCGCGATGAATTGCCCGAGCCGGAAGAGGACGAGTACTACTGGTCCGATCTGATCGGCTTGCAAGTGCGCAATCAGCAAGGTATGGATTTGGGACAGGTGGCGGATGTATTCGCTACTGGCGCCAACGACGTGCTGGTGGTCAAAGGCGACCAAGAAAGGCTGCTGCCTTTTGTTGCCCAGGTGGTGCTGGAAGTGGATGTCGCCGCCAAGACCATGCTGGTCGATTGGGATCCTGAGTTTTGAGCGGTGCTGGCGATATTCGGGATAAGCGCACTGCACAGTTTGATGTAGTGACCTTGTTCCCGGAAATGTTCGAGGCGCTGACCAAGTTCGGCATCAGCGCCCGGGCGCAGGAACGCGGCATTTATGAGTTGGCGTTATGGAATCCGCGGGATTTCACCACGGACAATTATCGCACCATAGATGATAGGCCATACGGCGGCGGTCCAGGCATGGTGATGCTGGCCGAGCCGCTGGAAAAGGCCATCGCCGCTGCAAGAATCCGCCAGCAGGCGCATGGGGTGGCAACCCCCAAGGTGATTCATCTTTCACCGCAAGGCGTTCCGCTCAAGCATGAGCATGTGATGCGCCTGAAGGATGAGCCGGGCTTGATATTGTTGGCAAGCCGGTATGAAGGCGTGGACGAGCGTTTGCTTGCCACACTGGTGGATGAAGAATATTCGATCGGCGACTATGTATTGTCTGGCGGTGAAATTCCCGCCATGGTGATACTGGACGCGATCATCAGGCAGTTGCCCGGTAGCCTGGGCGATGCCGGATCGGCAGAGGAAGATTCCTTTGTCGATGGATTACTGGATTGTCCGCATTACACTCGCCCCGAGGTATATGCGGAGCAAAAGGTGCCGGAGATATTGCTTTCCGGCAACCATGCCAAGATCAAGCGTTGGCGGTTGAAACAATCGCTGGCACGAACCCGGGCAAGACGCCCGGATTTATTGGCCGCAAGGCCGTTGACGAAAGAGGAATCTCGGCTGCTCGCAGAAATAGAGCAGGAACAAGATTCCCATAACTAAAAGGAAGCAAGAAATGGCTGATATCATCAAGCAACTGGAACAGGAAGAAATTGCCCGCCTTGGCAAGACCATTCCCTCTTTCGCACCAGGCGACACCGTTGTCGTTGGTGTTAACGTGGTTGAAGGCACCCGCAAGCGTGTGCAGGCTTACGAAGGCGTTGTCATCGCTATCCGCAACCGCGGCCTGAACTCCTCCTTCATCGTGCGCAAGATTTCCTCCGGTGAAGGCGTGGAACGTACTTTCCAGACCTACTCCCCGCTGATCGCTAGCATCGAAGTGAAGCGCCGTGGCGATGTGCGCCGCAGCAAGCTGTACTACCTGCGCGAGCGTTCCGGCAAGTCCGCACGTATCAAGGAAAAGCTGCAACTGCGCGCTACCAAGGAAACAAAGGAAGCAACCAGCGCAGAATAAGCAGCTGCCTGTACTTTTGCTGTATAGTGAAAAGCCCCGCTCGTCGGGGCTTTTTTACGTTCCAGGACAGGCAATGTTTGCCGAGTGGGGGCTCAGCATCCTAAAATGCCAGTCATGGATAACAGCAAATCATCTGAATTCGACGCCATCGTTCCCGCCCCGTTTGGCGCGATTGGCGTCAAGGTGGCCGATGATTATGTCACGGGCTTGAGACTGATTTCCGAGCCGTTACCTCCTTATTGCGTCGACCAGCCCTTCGTCCAGCATGTCGTGCACCAATTGCAGCAATATCTGGAAAATGCCGAGCATGAGCTGGATTTTCCCTATGTCATGGAGGGAACCCCGTTCCAAAAGCGCGTCTGGCGCGCTATGGCAACGATTCCGCTGGGGCAAGTCTGGACCTATAGCGAGCTTGCCAATCATGTTGCTTCCGGCCCGCGCGCCGTCGCCAACGTTTGTGGTGCCAACCATCTGCCTTTGCTTATACCGTGTCACCGCATCGTTGCCAAAAATGGCCTGGGCGGATTCATGCGTAATGATGCAAAAGGGCTGAAGGTCAAGCGCTGGCTGCTGCAGCACGAGCATGTGAACCTGGATGGCTGACACTGCCGCCTTGCTCGACCGTTTTCTCGATCACCTTTGGCTGGAAGACGGGCTGGCAAAAAATACCCTCAATAGCTACCGGCAAGACCTGGCTGGGTTTGCGGACTGGCTGCAACAAAGCCGGAGTGCCGGCATGCTTGAAGCCGCAGAAGATGACATCCAGGGCTATATCGCGCTGAGATTTCCGCAAAGCAAGCCGCGCAGCATTAGCCGCCTCATCGCCAGCCTGCGCCGTTTCTACCGCTATGCCCTGAGGGAATCACTGGTTAGCGCTGACCCGACCATCCGCATCGAAACGCCCAAACTGCCACGCTCGCTGCCCAAAAGCCTGAGCGAGGAAGATGTCGAGCGCCTCATCGAAGCGCCGGATACCAATACCGACCTTGGCCTGCGCGACCGCGCCATGCTGGAAACCCTCTACGCCACCGGCTTGCGCGTCTCCGAGCTGGTCGGCCTGCAAGTCACGGAACTCAGCCTCAGCGATGGCGTCGTGCGCGTCACTGGCAAAGGCAGCAAAACTAGGCTCGTGCCGCTGGGCGAGCAGGCCGTGGAATGGCTGATGCGCTACTTGGCGGAAGGTCGCCCCGCGATACTGCAACGACGCCTGAACGACCATCTCTTCGTCACCCAGCGCGGCGACGGCATGACGCGCCAGGCGTTCTGGTACCTCATCAAACGCTACGCCGCTCGTGCGGGAATTACAGTTACGTTATCGCCGCACGTCCTGCGCCACGCCTTCGCCACCCATCTGCTCAACCACGGCGCAGACCTGCGCGTGGTGCAGATGCTGCTCGGCCATGCGGATATTTCCACGACGCAGATCTATACGCACGTTGCCCGCGAGCGATTGAAGCAATTGCATCAAACACATCATCCGCGCGGATAACCTCGGAGGAATAGGCTGATGCCAGTTGTTGGAGTTATGTTAGAAGTCTCAAGTATGCAGTGTTCATCTATACTGTCACGTCTCTGACATGAGGTAAGGCAGCTAATAATAGAGGGCTGTTTTATCAGCAAGTGCTAGGCATGGGGAGTGGAATTGAAATATAAAAACAACATGATTTTTATGTATTAAGAGATTTGTGCATGCAACCTATCGAACAACAATTCTTCAACGACCTGGAAAAAAAGCTCTGGACCGCCGCCGACAAGCTGCGTTCCAATCTCGATGCCGCCGTTTACAAGCACGTCGTGCTCGGGCTAATCTTCCTCAAGTACGTTTCCGATGCCTTTGAGGAACGCCAACGCGAACTGCGCGAGCAGTTCACCCACCCGGATCATGACTACTACATGGATCCGGACGAATACGGCGGCGCAGGCACCCAGGAGTACGAAGAAAACATCGCTGCCGAGCTGGAGGTGCGCGACTACTACACAGAAAAGAACGTGTTCTGGGTGCCAGTCGAAGCCCGCTGGCAAACCCTGCGCGATTGCGCGCAACTGCCGCCCAAGGCCGCACTGCCGTGGAACAAGCCGGGCAAGGACGAGCCCGAGGAAATGCGCTCGGTCGGCTGGCTGATCGACAACGCCATGGAAGCCGTCGAGCGTG
>NZ_DAIUFW010000017.1:6829-17940 GCF_036844465.1 Methylobacillus sp. | reverse complement strand
TGTAGCTGTGCAGGAGGATTCTCCGATATCCACAAGGAGAATCCTCCTGCACCCATGCTGTCATTGCTGCTGATATGGCATTACTGAACTGAACGGTAGAAGAGGATTTCCCTTGTCAAATAGGGAAATCCTCTTCTACCAGTAGTGGTTGTTATTATGGCAAGGATGAACTGTAACGGTACAAGAGGAGTTCCCTTTTGGATATCGGGAACTCCTCTTGTACGTTGCTGTAGATGGCATACTGTACTGTTGCTGTAACGCGGATGTTCTGTAGATGGCGGCTGTACTGTTGCTGTAACGCGGATGTTCTGTAACAGAAACAGTAACATGCTCTCCCCGCCACCGGGCTTTTGAAACAGCTCAGCCCTGTTGCTGCACATACGTGATTTGCACGACAATCGTTCTACCAGTGCGTTTCTGTCTACCGCTGGGCTCGCACGATCAACATCATACAATTGCGAATGCTGGTCGAGGATTCCCGTTAGCAGCTACCTTCGAATACCTGGAGCGTTTGCCGGTGCCGATACTGTATGTGCAGGGGAGTTGGTAGCTCGTGCGTCTGTTCCTCGCCCTGTTTGTAGCTACATCATACCAAGGGGTTGTGAATGAGTGCAAGAAGTTGACTGCTATCCATGCACATGTAAACAGTTCTCCCCTGTGTCGCGCCCTGGGATGGTTAGAACATCCCAGGGCTTTCTTCTGCCTGCTACTGGTGGCCGCCTCCACAGGCATGGGTGTTGGCTCAGCCCCGTTGCTGATATGCCTCGATGCGCCGCAAGGAGAAACGCACCCGGAGAGAGGCATGTTCGATGTGACCGTGATGCGATGAGCAGAGGCGATCACCAGTAGCAGGAGCGTGTAGATAACAGGTGACAAGTCGTACCTGTGGTATAAGTATATCGACTGACTAGCCGAGTATCTATACCATCCCTCTCTGAGGTGCAGAATGAGTGCAGGCGTGTACACCATCAATGACATTGCGGATGCGGCGGGTGTATCTTCGGGGCGAGTGAAGACCTGGATCCGATGGCGATTATTGCCTCCAGCCTTGTCGTCATCTCCTGATGGCCGGAACTATACGACTGACCACATGCATCGCGCGGTGCGCCTCCAGGCGTGGTTTGAAGCACGGGTGACCGTGTGTGATCTGGCAGAGCGGCTTGCTGTGATGGGTGATCGCGCACTTGATGTCTGCGCCCCCTATGGTAATGGTGACCTGGCAGGTACGCATGAGCGGGAATAACAAGGTTCGGATAATGGCGGATGGCTCCACACGTGTGGGGGATGAACCGTGGCCACGGGAGGTGCGAGAGCTCGCGTTTGAGCTGTGGTACCTGAAGTTCCATCGCCGCATGCCGCTCGTCCTTGAATACCTCAACACCTTGCCAGATCAGTACGAGGATATGGATGCGGATGATCTGACGGCCTTTAGCCGTGATACGGTGGTGGATGCCCTTCGGAATCGGCCCATGAAGGTGGCAACACTCTATGCCTGGTGTCGGTTGGACAAGTGGGCGGACGAGGCTGAGCGTCGTCACCGCGAACTTGCACCGGCGTTGTTTCAACGCGTGGATCACGATCTGGAGATTGCCTCCATCAGTGCCGCTGAAGCCTTGATTGATATTGTGAAGGATCCTCGCGTCAATCCCCTGACGCGACTGAAGGCGGCTGATTCCATTCTTGATCGCACGGGCCACATGGCATGGACACGTGACCCCGAGAATGGCAAGACGCTTGGGCCGCAGCGCGACTACTCCGGTACCGTCGCTGGCAAGAGTGTTGAGGAGCTCCTGCGTCAGGCGCTCGGCGACGGCGAGGCCTAGCTTGCGTATCTCGGCTACATGGGTTGAGGGCAGAATCTCCGGCAGGAGGGCTTGCGCTGCATGCCAAACAGGATTGAAGGATTCCCCGAGCAGATAGCAACCGTACCAGAGACCGCCTATGAGTGGTTGCTCTGGCGTGAGAAGGTGCTTGCCTTTCGGGAATTGATTCACCGGCAGGCAGAGCAAGGCCCGGCGCAGAAGGCTGCCATTGTTGAGCTTTGCAAGAATGATCCCGTCTTCTTTATGGCGATCTTTGGGGTGTTGCTTGACCCCAAGGGCGAGACTGATCTGCGCGTGGATGAGCATGGGAAGATTGTGGATATGCCGAAGCCACGTGGTTGGTACCCGTGGATTCCGTATCCGTTTCAGGTTGAGACTGTGCGGTGGTATCAGGATGTGCAATCCAGGGATTACGATCCGACAGGCAAGGGCGATGGTGTTGTTGAGAAGTCTCGTGACATGGGCATTACCTGGACCTTTTGCCTGATCGCTGCGCATGAGTGGCTCTTCCTTGACGATGCACTCATCGGCTTCATCTCTCACAAGGAAGAACTGGTTGATTCGGATAAACCGAAATCCATGTTTTACAAGCTGCGGTCGCTGATTGGAATCAACAAGTTTGCGCGTATCCCTGAACGCACGTATGCACCGGATACGGTCTATCATCTCGCGCCGTGTCGGTTGCCGGATTGGTTGGTACCGGGTGGATTTGATCCGAAGCTGCATGATCACAAGCTGAGCCTGAAGCATCCGAGCCGAACGAACCAGATCAGTGGTGAGAGCACGACCAGCCGTACCGGCATTGGGGATCGCCAGTCGGCTGTGTTCATTGACGAAGGCAGCAAGAATGACAAGCTCTCGGATATCTGGTCAGGGCTTTCCGCTGTGACCAATCACCGCTACGTGTTCAGTTCTGCTGATCGACGCGAGGGTGATGGGATGTACGCACTGGTGGAGAAGGCGCGAGCGGCTCGGTATAACCCACGGCAGGAAGGGCCAAGCCTGCTCACGCTGCCATGGCACGCACATCCGCTGCGCGATGATACCTGGTTCGCCAATATGCGGGCGCGGCACAGTGACGATATTGCTGGCTTCGAGCGTGAGTATGAAATCAACTGGAATGCTGGCATTGGCGATTGGGTGTACCCGGCAGCGGCCTCCATCATCCCCGGTGATTATCCATATGATCCATTGGCTGGTGATGTGTATATCACGATTGATCCGGGGCTGCGCGATCCGACCGCGATTCAGTGGTACCAATACCTGCCTGCCACGGGGGATACGTATGCGCTGTTTGATGCGATCACCATCAACATTCCGTCAGCACAATACCTTACTCCGATCCTGATGGGGTGGCCACCTGGCCATGACATGCGGATGGAGCAGGACTATGCCAACAGCCATGATATTCAGGAGATCATGGATGTGATGTGGCAGTTGCGCGAGATGGGCAGGAGCGTCACCTTTGTGGGCGATCCGTATGGAGACAATGCGGGTGGGGCAATGGCCCAGAGTTTCTACACATCGATGTATCTCACATCGCGAGAACTGAACCAGAAGTATCCAGATCTCAAGCCGTTTGAGATACAGGTTATTACCAAGTATGACGAAGGTGCCCGGTATCACCGGGCTCGCAAGGAATCGTTGACGCGATTGCTCCCGCTCCTTCGATTCAATGATCTCGCTCGCGTTCGCTATGTGATTGATGCGTTGCGTGCACACCGATACAAGCCGATGGATACCGGGAGATCGGCCATGAGCGAGCCGAACTCGCCAGTGCATGACTGGACTTCTCACCACGCCAGCGCGGCGGAGTACTTCGCTGTGCTCGTGCGAGGTCGTGAAGTTGCTAGCCTGCCGATGTTGAAGCCGACAAAGACGACTGTTCGTAATCGTCACAAGAAACTGGGATGGGATAGCGCATGGACATGACAGAACTGCCAATGATTCCGGAGGGACTTGTTGACGATGTCACCATGGAGGAATTGGGGAAGGCGGTGCAGGCGGCAATCGATGAGCAGGTAAAATTGCTCACCACCCCGCTGTATCCCCGTTGGTACAAGGAATCCGCTTATCCCGAGCCGGATGCCGGGGAGGCGTTCTCGCGGGTGAAGGTGCTGGAGGGCGAGTTTGGTGCCTTGCGGTCGCATATTGTTGAGGACTACCGCACGCTGCGGATGGAAACCTTTGGTGCGTTTGCCGACTTCAATCCTGACGATGATGATGCCTGGATCGATAGTGGCATCATGTCGGAGATTGAACTGATTGCATATCAGCTGGCTGATTCGGAACTCTCGTTTGATGCACCAGCCACCACCATGGCGGATGAGGATGCATCGGAGCGCAAGATTGATTTTGCGGCAGCGTGTTATGACGATGCCAAGCGGCAGCACTCCACCAGTGGACATGGTTCCTTGCCGCTGGACAAGGCGCGGACATTGCTCACGACCGGGCGGCTGGCATGGCACGTCACGCTCAACCTTGATGCCGAAGATGGCGAGATGCCTTTCAACGAATCGCTGCTTGATCCGGCAACCTGCTTTCCTGTGTTTGAGAACAAACGTGGACTGAAGATCATGGCGCGGGTGTATCCATCGACTGTTGCGGATGCCGTGGGGGCATTTTCTACCAGCGATAACGACCTGAGCTTCTTGTACGAGAGGCGAGACCCACAGGGCAAGTTTCGAACGCGATATCAACCGCATGAGCAGTGTACCGTTACCGAGTACTGGGATCGGAGATGGCGGATCGTCTGGCTGAATGGTGAGATCATCCTTGGTCCGGTGCCGCATGACTATGGCTTTGTGCCATTCGTGTACAAGCTCGGCGGCTTGGGGATGCCGGGCTTCGTGTCTGACCCATCCTCCATGAGCGAACGGCAACTCAACAGCATCAGTGTGCATGGTGGCTGGAATCCGCAAGATGTATCGAATCCAAACAAGGGCATCAGTCTGGTGCGGCTCTTGCGTGCGCCGCACATGCTGCATGAGGCTGTGATGACCAAGGTGATGACCGGGTTCGACAAGTCATTGAATCCTCCTGCCGATGTGTACATGGATGACATGACCTACCCCAGTGGCGTGCCAGAGATCAGCAACGAGAAGAATGCCGTTAACCCGATGAAGATGGGGCGGCAGGAAGTGAGGCCGCGATCGATTGATCCATCGCCGCAAATGATGAATGTGATGCTGGCCGGGGCGCAGGAGAACATTGGGCGCTTGAAGCTACCGCCGACCGCGCACGGTCTCAACGACAAGAGCAATGTGGCAGGATATGCCACCAATGTGCTGAACGAAGCAGGTCAGGTCAAGCTCGTGCCACACAAGCGTGTGCTGGAGGAATTCGAAACCGAGTGCATGGAAATGCGGTTGCGCATGTACCGTGACTGGGGGCATCTGGTGCAGCAGGGGAGTGAGGGTGTGCAAGGCCAGATTACTGTGCCATTTGCGGATGCTGATCCTAACGGCCCTCGGGCGTTCTTGCTGAAGCCACATGACCTGCGTGGTACTGGCATCCGCATGAAGGTGTCGATGCGGAATGTATCGGTGCAGATGCTGGGTGTGATTGGGAATGCTACCAGCATTCTGATGAACGCTGGTCTCATGGACAAGCTGAGCGCGCTGCGCTTATTGCAAGATCCGAATCCGCACCGCACCTTGCGGCGGGTGCGTGCAGATGCGTTGCTGGATGATCCGGTGGTGCAGGAACTGCGTGTGATTGAGACATTGCGGAACGAGGGAATGGACGAGTGGGCCGACTTCTTTGCTGCACGCAAGGCCGGAGGTGGAGCAGAGGCACCGGGTGCACCGGAAGGGATGCCTCCTGATGGTAGTCCTGTAGGGACGGTTGTGGGTGATTCAAACGCGCAGTATGGATTTGGGCCGGGGCCAGGATCAGGGCCGCAGGGGCCAATGCCACCGATGGGAATGGAGTAAGCGATGGTGTCGTTTTTTGATGTTGGGAAGGCAGCCAGCAATCTTACTACACAGCAAAAGGTGAATTTGTATGCTGGGCTCCCCGCGACTTCCGGAGGCTCCGGCGGGAGTAGCGCATCCGGAGGGTCCTCTGGGGTCTCTGCGGCGGGCGGTGGCGGATATGCGGCGCAGTCTTCTGGCGGGGGTGGCGCTTCCGGCGCGGTAAGTTCTGCTTATTGGGGGTGCCCGAGTGGAGCCACGCTGGTAAAGGAGCCGGGTGGAACCGGCAATCTTGTATGTCGATGGAATCATAATGGTGCGTTGTTTGCAGCACAACCGAAGGCACCGACCACGACGCAGCCATCGCCTGGTGAAGGTGACGCAGGAGCGCCGGGAGGGGAGCAGCAGCCTCTTCCGGACGCGCCGATGTTGGGAGTGGATGCACCGGACAAGACGGCGGAGTGGCTACAAGCAGCTGGTTCCATCATGGCGCGTGATCCGCAGGCGATGTTGGCGGTGCGCCTTAAGGACAAGTACGGCGACGATGGAGGCAACTCGCTGTACGGGATGTTGTCGCCATATGCTGATGCCGCCAATGCCTTGTTTATGGGGCAGATGGGGATGAATGCCAACAATGGAACGATTGATGACAACCTGGGGTGGCTGGAAGATTACTGGAACACCTTGCAAACTCCGGGTGCTCGCATCAATACCGGTGCAGCCTTGAATAATATTTTCACGGCAGGAGGAACCGATAGCCCTCTCAATGCCTATCTGACGACAGGTGACCCGAGCCAGCAGGCAAACAGCGCCATAGGTTTGATTCGGGGTGCCGTGGATACAGGCATGTCTCCAATCATGGCTCGATCGATCATGGACAGATTGAATCTGGAACGCGATCGTTACCTGGGTGAATCGGCGCGTGGAAATGCAGTTGGGTCGTTTATTGATTACTTGCGGAGTGCGGGGATCAATGTGGGTCAATTGATGGGGGTAGGATGATGGCCATTGCAAACATGCTGGGGGATAATGCCAGGCGCGATCCGTTTTACAGCTTCAATCGATTCCAGCAAACCCAAGGGCAGGACATGACCACATCGCCAATGGTGGGTGGTCCGAGTGGATATCTCTCCCAGAATCAGGATGCGGCTTACAACCGTTATCTTGCCAGCCTGGGGATTGGGCAGGCGGATATGAATCCGTTTGCCAAGTACATGCGAGACCAGTATTCCCAAACACAGCTGGGGTACAAGACTGCCTTGGCTGAAGACCCGACGCTGTTGTATCAGAATTATTTGGGAAGTATTGGATTCACACCGATGTACAACCAGTTTCTGCGCCTTTCCCCACAGCAACGCGGAGAGAATCAGGGACGGTTTGTTGGGCCGACACGTACGATTGCGGACAACTAGGAGAAAGAATGGCAAGCAAGAGCACCAAGCAATCTGACTTGATGAAGGCACAGGGATCGCGCGGGGTTGATACGGGCCGTGTCATCGCCAATGAGGTGATTGATCGTATCGTTAGCAACTCGTCGCAGGAGTTTCAAGACTATCTGAAGCGTGCAGGTGGTGGAAATGCCAGCGCGAATGCCGCAGCGATGGTGCCAGCGCAATCCATGCCGTCCATGCCAATGGAGGCACCGCCGCTGATGCCGCAGTACCAGCCTCCGATGTCGCAGATGTCATCGCCGTTACCGCAGATGCCGTTGCTTAACCCCTATGGTGGTGGCGGGGCTGATCCGGGGATGGTGGCTGCGCTGAGGGCGTTCGGGCTGATCTGATAGCAGAACTGGCGTGAGTTTGCGCGCCACTTCACGGGGATGATACATGGCCGCAAATATCGGGCAGGCGCTGGGCGCCATCGTCAAGAACAACACTAGTGGTGCGGTGAGGCGCGAGGCGCGTCTCCCCGATCCGCCGGCGCTGTATCCGGGTGGTAGCGATCTTGGCAAGGCGCTAGGCGGGGCGGTTGGCAACGCTGGTGCTTCTGCATTTGGCGAGCGAGTGGTTGGATACGCGCCGCAAGGCAGTTCGATTCCGCCGCCTCCGACATTGTCGTTGGCTGAGGCGCTTGCTGTGAAGGCGGCACAGTTTATGGTGCCTGAACCGGCTGCGTCCAGGGGCGGCTGGAATATGGATCGCATTGATGATGTGCGGCAGTTGCCGCCGATTCCCGTGAGTGAGCGTGCCCGACGAGAGCAGCAGCGTGACGATGCCTTGCCCGTGACGCGCATCCCACGCGAGACTGCTACGGAGGAATGGGGCGTGTATGACGTGAATGGCAGCATGGTTGCCATGCCGTCTGTTCTCGCCGACAGGAATAAGTTGACGACCCCGATCGGAGTGCGCGAGCCAACGAGCGATCCGAAGCTGGTCGCGAACCTCAAGTCCAGTGCTTACAACTACGAGAAGATGCAACCAGCAGCGCTGGCGGGGCTTGATCTGGAATTGCCCAGGATCAAGCGCACGCCAATGATGGATGCTGGAGATGCCCTTGGCAAGAACATGCGAGAGGGTGTCATCTCGACACAAGGGTTGGCCGCGCCGGATACCGGTGATGGCGAATTTATGCTGCTGAAGCACAAGGAAGACGGAAGCGTCATCCTTCGTCCCCGGAAGAGTGGGGAAGAGGCCCTTGCCGGGGGCATGTACAACCTGGTTACGGGCAATGTTTCTCGTGAGCAGGTGCCGGGCATTATGGCATTGCCGGGCATGAGTGATACGGGTGCGATACGTGACAATGCCGAGGTGCGTGATTCGACACAAACTGAGGCTGCTGTTGCCGCACGCGATTATGACCACGCGCTTGCCAACCAGCGATTGCGTGAAGTGGCATCACGGGCAGATGTGGTCGAGATCGACGGTAAGGCATATCCGCGGGGGACGACGGAGCCAGTGCCCGTGCTTCGGACAACGGGCTATGACCTGTATGGGAAGTCGGGGACAACAACTGACGACATCCCCGTGCCCCCTGATGGCTGGGCATGGGTGAGTGATGGTAAAGAGGCATGGCTGGTTCAGGAGCAATATGATAATCGCGGTGTTTTGATAACCCCCAGGGGAACCGAACGCATTGAGTCCCGCGCTGAAAAGCGAGACACTCTCCTCACCAATATTGAAGATATGGCGACTGATACCTTTGTAACCGTGCTGGAGAAATCGATCAATGGCGCGATGAAGGTGAGCTCGGCGATCGTTCCGCAGAAGCTGAAGAGTGCGTGGGATACCTACATACAGGAGCCCATGACAATTATTCTGATGGCAAAGATGCCAGAAGGCCGATTGCGGAATATGTTGTTGACCGCAATAGAAAACCCGATTGCGGGAGCGTTGCTGTTTGTCAACTGGGGTGGGGACAAGAATGTTGATCTCATCACAGATTCGATTCTGTATCCCGGGGAGTCTCGCCTGGCCGATGCGGCGCGATGGCAGCGACACGCGCCATGGGTACGTGAGTATGCTGACTTCATTGAGGCGAATGAGGATGAGGCGCGGCGTATTTACGAGCATGGCTGGGATGCTGACGGCGATGACATCCCTGATGTGACCGGTGGGGAGGCGGTGGCGCAGTGGTGGCATGACACGGAGTTAGTGAATGCTCCTGGTGGTTCGGCAACGTGGCTGATGTTCCTGATGCTCACCGACCCGTTGACATGGGCGGCTGGCGTCGGCGGTATTGGCAAGGGTGCGACCTCGACGTTACGGGCGGCACGGCTGAATGCGACAACGCCACGAGCGGCACGGCTACTGCATCTGGCCGAACGAGGCACGGGCGCGTTGACAAAGACAGCCCGGATCGCAGAAGACATTGGCGACCTTGGCTTGCGGCCATTGCTGGAGGGGATTGGCAAGGCGAGTAGTAAGGGCATCCCATTGCCCGGTGGCCGGAGAACTCGGCCGCTCAATCCGCTCGTATCATCCGCACGAAAGGGTGAGCATGTGGCGGATGCGCAATCCGCAATTGGGAACCTGATGCGACAAGAGGGGAGCGCTGGCGGCAATACCGTGGGCGGGTTGGGCACGCTGGAAGTTGATGCGCAGGGGAATGTGGTGTTGCGCCTGCATGAGCGCAACATGACCGCAGCGGAGCGGCGGACAGGAGAGAAGCCGGCTGCGGTTGACCAGGCAGAGATCGAGCGTATTTACGATGAGGCTGTAGGGTTGCAACCGGGGGAGAGTATCCCGACCGGGCGGAATTCTCGTGCCGTCAAGACCGAAGATGGTTGGCGCGTAGAAACATCTGACGGGCAGGTGGTGGAGAGCCAGACGCTTGCGGGTGCGCTGGGGCAAGAAGAGCAGTCGCTTGGTCGCTGGTTCCAGCGACCGTTGCCACCGCCTGGGAGCGACTTAAAGCCGCGCTACATCGATATGATGAACAAGGAGCGGCTGTACAGACCTGTGCGCGATGTTCTTGGGGGCGAGTGGGGGGAATCGATTCGGGTGCAGCGCCTTTCTGATACGCCGGGGACGGATGTGCCGAATACATCGCACCTGAATGAATCGGACAGGATGGCATGGAGGACGATGGAGGTCACGAATTCCATTGATCCTACTTATACCAAAAGCTGGGAGCGCAATATCCAGGGTGGTGACACCCTGTATCAGCTGAGCGAGATTTTCCGCCGGACTGATTATGCGAACGCGATGCGGTACTGGGAGGCGATGACGGGGAAGGCGGCATCTCCCGTGCCGCTTCACTTCGGACAGGGGTTCATGAGCAAGCGCCCGATCGTGTCGTTGGGCAAGGTGGCGAGCAATGTGACTGACGCCAATTCCCGAAGCGTGATGCGGGCGAATCGTGCTCTTGACAATGTGTACGCGCGATTGCGTTGGCACCCGGAGGATATATACAAACCAGAGTTTGCGACGATTGTCGAGCAAGCCGCCAAGCTTGATGTGAACTTGCGCGAGCGTGGACTTCGTTCATCTGGTCCCGGATGGGCGTTTGATCCGATCACGACGCTGATCCCTGATGATGCTCCGGTGAAGTTGAGCCGCAAGGTGCGTGCATCCGGAGCGTATCGTGCGCCAGAGTTCTCGCAGGTTCATGATGCTGGGGATTTTGTGGGTCGCACCACGCTTGATCCTGAGTTGGATATCCATGTGGATGTGCATGAGATTGCGTTGCAGTCCGTGCCAGAGGAATGGCAGGCATCATGGATTGGCAATTTGCCAGATGGGCGCGACTGGATGGACTCGTGGTATCGCGCTGATGTGAACAGAGCGGGAGTTACCGAGCTTTCAACCTACGGCCCGACTTCCGAGTTGGCGCGCAAGGTTGCCATTGATACTGCCACTGCGCGTGATCTCGTTGATGCGGATACCGTGCGGGTGGTGGCCGGGGTCGCGGATATTACTCCGGTGGATTACGT
>NZ_DAIUFW010000017.1:0-6729 GCF_036844465.1 Methylobacillus sp. | reverse complement strand
CTATCCCTCCCGAGGGGCAAGGGCTGATAGATACCGGCCTCATCAAGTCGGAGACAACGAGCAATGCCGGTGCGCTCACGCCAGAGCAGCGGTTGCAGCGCATACGGGAGCTTCTGGATGAGGAGGGGGCGACAGCCCCCGATATGAGCTTGCCGACGGAACAACTGGGACTCCCGTTTCACCAGATCATTGCGAATGAGGGTGCACGGATTGATCGACGTACGGCTACTGATGCATGGGCAGCGTGGGGGGATGGCACCACATCCATGACGCCGAGCAAGCCGGGACTGATTGAGGGCGAGACGGTGAAAGACCCATCTGGCCTGATTGATATGCCTGCGTATGAGATTCCGGCGGACAAGGCTACTCCGACGGGCAAGGCTGTTACTCCCGGGCGGAAGATACTGGATGGCATCAACGCCATGCCGGATGATTCGCCGAAGCTCAAGGTAATGGAGGCCAGGGCTGGGAAGGCGACACCGGCAACACATAAGGCGGGGAGGAGCAATGCCACAACGGCAGCACCCAATAATGATTTCTGGCTGAACCGGGCGATCAGCAACGAAGAGATCAGCATCCTCACCGAGCACCCGTTTGCAGATGGCGAAACGTTGCTGGATCGCATCACACGTTACACGAAAGAGGCGGGGGATGCAGAGCAGTGGCGTAATGGTGCTGACATCAGTAGCTACATGGAGGATGCGATCTACCGGGCGTGGGATGAGTACGAAGCGCACCTGATCGAAAATGTCTTCCCTACGGGTGTGCTGAGTGATAAGGCGAAGGCACGGGTTGCCGACTTGCCTGCGACAGTGCGGTGGCCATTGGAGAAGGCTGCTATTGGGTTGCGCGGTATTCAGAAGATTTACGATGCGATCTCCAGTTACTATCGGCAGCGCATCTTGTTCAACTTGCCGAAGATATGGCATTTCCCTGCTGTGCAGTATTTTGGCAATCAGATGCTGGCGCTGGTGAGTGGCGATCTGCGGGTGATGGGACGGATGCTTGATCCGCGAGGAGCGCTGCGTGATTTTCGCCTGATCCGTGAAGGGAAGCCAGCAAAGTGGCTGGAGGCCAACAGCATCAAGACGCGCACTCAAGTCATGCACGAGCGCATGGGCACCACACCGGCGATGGAGACGCGAGATATTCTGCGGGGGCGTGGCTTTGGAATTGAAGGCGAGCTGCTGACAGGGCAGAAGACGATACGCAAATTGCCTGGTGGCACGTGGTTGGAGAATCTTGCGGGGAGCAGGTTCGCACGCGACTGGGGCGCAGCGATGGATATGATGTACCGCGAGACGATTGAGTACACCGAGACTGTGCGGAATATGCGCCAGTTCTATCCGGACTTCCGCAATGCCCAGGTGAATCGCATGATGGACTGGCTAGGCATCGATCAGATTGAGGCGAGGCAGCTATGGCGAGAATTCGAGGATGCGCTTGGCACGAATTGGGAGTTTGGGTACAACGACGTTGTTGATCACTTCGCACCGATACTGGGCAATGGCAATGCTCGTGTAGGGCGTGGCCGTGCTGAGCGGATGGGGCGTGACTGGAAGCAGGTTCTCAATCAGAACCAGAAGGATGTGCGTGGCAAGATTCGGCACCGGGCGATGGCGCAGGGGCAAACACGGGCGGACCTGGTGGCGCAGCGCTTGCTGGCGTTCCACTACTTCCAATCGCGGCAATGGTGGTTCATGGCGAACCAGATGGCGTCGCACCCGTTCATGATCAACCTTTACTTCAACGCGGTTGAGGAGCTGAACGATCTGGCGGAACGGAATAATTGGCCTCCGTACATGCGTGGGTTTGTGAAGATCATGACGGGGCCTGGCGGTCGTTCCTACTTCCTCAATCCCTTTGCGCTGCTGTCTGCCTACACATTCTTTAACCGGGAGAATACTTTCCGGTACGATCAGGAAGGCGAGCATCGTAATCAGGTAGAGAAGTGGATTTACGACTGGACGGGCTTCGATATTGACTTGCAGGATATCGGCATCAGTCCGGTGATTGACAAGGGCATGAATGTCACCGGGTTGGCGGGGGATACGTGGTCGCCTGACCTGTTGCACATTGGGCGAGAAGCGGAACTTTTCACATTGATGATTAATACGGCGCGAGCGTACGGATTGATTGGCGACGACCCGCGCCCTATTGGTAATCTCAATGAGGATGTGAATCGCAATATTCGTGAGATGGTGAGCCGTGCCAATCCGTTCGCGGACACGGTTGAGTCACGGAGCAGCGAGCAATCCATGGATCGAGAGATTCGCGCGATCATGGTGGATATGCTGCAGGCGCGTGGTGTGGATGTTGAAACCAATGAGGGCCGCGCGATGTTGGCGTTGGCCGAAATGGATCCTGATTCGGAGTTGTATCAACAGGCGCTGAAGCAATGGATTCGGGGTGAATGGGGAGAACAGGTGTTCCGGACGGTTGCCGGGCCATTGCGTCCACGGACGCGACTGGAGGCATCTGACGGGAGCGACCTGATGACCAACCTGGCTGGCAAGGCAAAGCAGGCGGTGAATACCCCCGAGCCGATGGTGACGCTCTTCCGCACGCAGTCGGATGGGTACTACGAGCTGGGTGATACACGTTCGCGCTTGTTGTTGGGGCTGTGGAATGATATCGCGAATGGGGATGTTCGGGGTGACCTGACCGTGAATGGCATCACTTATACCGAGGCTGAGATTAAGGCGATGAATCGGGATCAGCGAGTTGCGATTGCGAATGGCCTGATGGCCGAGCGAAACGCCATGGGGCGCATCAACACATTGCGGGATGATCGTTCCAAGTTTCTGGCGCAGCCAGAGAACAAGGACTTCGCCCAGTTCGTGCAGTGGCGCGGTGAGGTTTATGACTGGCCAGGTGGCCCGGAGGAATACTGGCAAGCACTGATTGCTCATAACCCTACGGCCAAGGCGTATTACGATACCTTTATTGCCGACGCCGTGGATGATGTCGCGCGCAACCGTGCGATGACAAGCCAAAATGCCTTCTTCTGGATTCACGGGTGGGATACGTATGTAATCGATAAACCATTGGCTGGATACGAGAGCCCCGCAGAGGTTTGGGATCCGGCGGGGGTAGTGAACACAGGTGCGAGACCGATCCCATACGAGGAGAGCAATGCCGATTTCAAGAACGAAGTGCGGCGGTTGCCGGTATTCGTACACGAGATGGAAGAGTGGGACAAGCTGACGCGGGACAAGAAGGTGAAGTATGGCTATGATGCCGATACTCCCTTCTCGTCACTGCCCAAGGCCACGCGTACGAAGATCGAGAACGAACTGAAGGCAGAGGGGCATACTGAGCCTTCGCCATCGTGGCAGATCGAGCGCTATCTGGAATGGGTAGCGAAGCAACCACCGGAGACACCTCCGGAGCAGCTGACGATTGAAGCATTTTTTGCAGCAGACCAGGAGCAGTACTATGAATCGTTGCCGGGGGCGACAGATACGAAGGTGCGGACTCCGAAGCCGATACCGGGGCCTGATCGTTATGGCAACAACCCGGCATCCTCTTCAACAGATCAGTTCTGGTCGGAGCTTTTCGACTTGTTGAATGAGCATGATCACAATCGGTACAACGACCCATGGGTGAGGCCATGACCTGCGGATAGGAATTGCACAGGCACACACTACCCTCCGTACCAGAGCCACAGCCAGGTGGCTTGTGTACGGAGGGTTTTGTCTACGTGGACACATCTTTTTCGCAACCCCCGGTTGAAGCTGCTCCGCAGGCAGCGCAGCCGGTGACAGCATCTGTAGAACAACACGACGCAGCGACCACAGCGGATATCTTCGGTCTTGTCCCACAGGGAGAGCAATCTTCGGTAGCGGCAACACCGGAGCAGATCGCGCCTGGTAGCGATGCCTCGGTTCCCCAGCCGCAGTACGACATTGAAGCGCTGCTGCAAAGTCAGCGCGAGTTGGATGAGGCGAGGGCAAAGCTACAGGAGCAGGAGTCGGTGATGGCGCAAATCAAGCGCATGGCCGACGAGCAGAAGGCACAAGCGGCCAATGCCCAACTTCGCACTGAGTTGCAACAGGAGGTGATGAGCCTGCTGACGCGTGCCGGTGTGGATGATGAGGATGTTGCTGCTGCTATTGCCGAGAAGGTGTACAGCCGCCTGGATGGTACCCGTCAATCGTATCAACAGCAAATGAGTGAGTGGCAAGAGCAGGTGCAAGCCTCGTATCAACAGGGTTTGTGGGCGGCGACTCGCGATGGGTTTGCTGAACATTTGATCAAGGGAAAGAATCTCAATCCGGTTGTGTTGCCACACCTGCGGCAGGCGCAGAATGAACAGGATATGGTTCGGATTGCGAATGTGTTGCAGCAGACACAGCAGTATTATCAACAAACAGCAATGACGAACAGGGTCGCAGAGCAAGAGGGGCAGCGTCGATCTTCGGGGGTGGATGTAATTGCTGGCACGACATCCGGGCCAGTGTTGCAGGAGCCATTGAAGCCGGGACGGAACCTTGATGTGCTCGGTGCGATTCTCTCCAGCGTATAAGGAGTAACCCATGCCAGCGTTTGCATTCAGGGCCCCAGAGAATACCTATCTTCAGAACACCAGCGGCGGCACGATTGCCACTGCTGCCAGCAAAGACCTTGTGGTTGAATGGGCGAAGGCGCTCGAGCCGCGCAAGACCCCGATCCTCGATCGCATTATGAGCAATGAGGAATTTGATCAGGAGCTGCACCAGTGGGGGCAAAGTTTCCGCATTCCGATGCGCTCGAAGCTTGCCTCTGCTGCCAATAACAGCATCGCCACACTGACTGTCACCACCGGGGAGGGCAGCTTCTTTCAGATTGGCAGCGTAATTGAGGTGTACACCCCCAAGACCGGGACGGACATTCCGGATCCGTCCACGTACGAGCAGTTGATTGTGACGGGGATCACCGGCGACACACTGACTGTCGCGACCCGAGGTACTTCTGGCACCTCGGCATTTGCGCACTCGCAGAATGATGTTGTGCAGATCATTGGTACAACTGAAGCATTGAACGGGGCACACACAGAGGCCCCCCGCTATCGTGGCATCCGAGCATTCAATTATCCGCAGCGTTTCCAGGCGCAATTGACCGCAGACAAGCGCGCGCAAAACATGAGCACCTGGGAGAATCCCAGCAACCCGTTGCTTGCGGATTTTGCAGAAGAGATGCTGAAGCAAAAGCGATTGCTGGAAGAGAGCGTCTTCAAGGGACGTCGCCTTGCTGGTATCGGCAGTGCTTCTCCTTCTCGCTTTGGGGGGTTGGATTACTTTATTACGAGTAATGAAGTCAACCTCAACAGTGCCAAGCTCACGGGTGATGACCTCGATGATGTTATCGCCGATATGTGGCTGGAAAGTGATGAAGTCGATCAGCTCTCGATTGTGTGCAGTATGAACACCGCGCGCATTCTGGACATGACAATTGATCCGTCAAAGCGCGAGGCGCAGATGGATACCGATGAGTACAACCGTGTCGTGCGAAAGTACCACTTCCGCACGGGCACCTTCGTGGTAGAGCCGACACGCCATGTGCCGGACGGGACGGTGTATCTCCTCAACTTCAATGACATCAAGGTGCGGCCATTCAAGGGGCTTAACTGGCATGTGAGTGGCAAGGATGGTGCTACCCATGCCGTTGATCACGATGTGAAGGCCGTCTCTGGTGACTTCACGCTGGAGGTGCAGCGTGAGCATGGGATGGCGCGGATTACCGGATTCGAAGGCCGCATCGGCGAGTATCCATAGGTGGCGTTAGTGGCAGGGGCGACAAGATGTCGCCCCTGCATGTGAATGGAGATAGTACATGGCAGCACCAACGAAGCAAGAGGCGATGACGTATGAGCCAGTGACGTTCTGGCTCGCTGACCCGCGGAACAATGTGCGCATTGCTGTGCCCGAGCGGCGGGGGGAGTGGATTGTATTCCACAATGGCCACTATACGGCGCAGACGCAGGATGAATACGATGCCATCCAGTCTGCGATTGGCTACAAGGTGTGGGAGCAGAACCGCAACAAGGCTCCTAAACCGCATCCTATCAGTGGCTATGCGCCATTGTCGGATGAGGCATATGAGGCGCACGTTGAGCTGGTCACAACGGTTCACGGGTAATACCAGATGGCCCGGAATGTTGTTCCCCGACCATTGCCTGTTGATCCTGACGGCACATTTGATACCCGCTACTGGTTGCGTAACGATCCGCTAGCGATGGGTCCGCAAGGCCCGGATGGCCCTGCCGGGCCGCAAGGCATTCCTGGGCCGCAAGGCGATCAGGGGCAGGCTGTTCGCATCCGCTGGACAGTAGCAACAGCAGGAAGCCTGCCCACTGGACCGTCGGTGCTGATTGGCGACGGGGCGCTGGTTGGTTCGGCAGCACCGTACAGCCTGTATGTGTATGTAAATGACCCGCCTGTTTGGATCAATGCCGGGGTGATGAGTGCAGGCCCGCAAGGGCCGATTGGCCCACAAGGGCCAGCTGGGCCACAGCCGACATTGGCAGGAAGCGGATCAGCTTCAACGGCGGCGCGGTCTGATCATGATCACGCGGGAGTTTATAGCCCTACGAGCCATAATCATGATGCGGTGTACTCCAAGCTAAACCATGATCATGCGGGGGTTTATGCCCCTGCAAGTCACGATCATGACAGTGTGTATTCAAAGCTAAGCCACGATCACAGTGGTGTGTATAGTCCGGTGGCGCATACGCACGCAGGGGTATAT
>NZ_DAIUFW010000016.1:0-18990 GCF_036844465.1 Methylobacillus sp. | reverse complement strand
CGGGCAGTTTCACTTTGATTGTGCCGATAAGCTCGTCAAGCAATCGCTGTGCAACCTCGTCCTCTACACCCCCAAGCGCCTTGAGCGCGACGTTAATCACTCCGGTCATGTCCAACATGCCTTTAAAACCGTCGCCGCCCGTAAGCCCCGAAATATCCACCCCAGATTTGCACAAAGCCAGGGCAACGCGGTTGGCCCATCGGTCGCCCTGGATCAGGCTCATTTGCGAGATGACGAAGGTTTTACCCTCCGCATCTACCTCTTTTGTCCTGATCATGCAATGGCTTCCTCACCAGTGATCACCATGTTGAAAACGTATTGTGTGCCGTTAATCAGCTTTTGAGCCGAAGGGCCACCACTCTGCGACACCAGGAAACCGGACGCCACAATGCGCTTGCCAATCGAGGGGATGGTAATGTCGAGAGTGCATTGGCTCGTTTCCATGTTCGCGTTAATCCAGGCGCGGTAATCTTCCATCGGCTGGCGTGATGCGCTGTTGGCCTCAAGAAACACGGTTACAGGCACTTCGTGAGAAACCCATCCGCCAGACTGCTTGCCGTCAACGCCAATTCGGGTTTCGCCAATCGTGGCGTCACCGAAAGAAAAGGCGTTGTCGATCTGGAAGCCTTGAAGCTGAATAGCGTTGTCGAAATAACCTTGTGCGCTAAACATGACGACGCTGTTAGCGGCTGTGATGGTGCGGGGGTTTGCGCCCATTGGCATAATATGTACTCCTTTTTAGAGCATGTCAGATTGATATGAATAATAACACGTTGCGTAATTTTTAACTATGCATGATATACTTAAAACCTAGCGGCTAGGAGGCATCCGAAAACGAGCTAGTCACTCGCTGCCGCTACCCTCAAGACTACCTTTGACAGAGGAATACTATGAAACCAAAACAAATAAAACCTGGTGATGTTTTTCAGTTAAATGGCGGCGGAAGCTGCACGGTTATTGAATACTTCTCATCGAATAAAATCCTCATCAGGCATAATGACAAGTTCGGCCATACAGCAACTGTTGAGTCGGGTAATTTGCGTAAAGGAGCCGTTAGAAACCCATATCATCCATGTGTTTATGGAGTTGGCTTTATAGGTGTCGGCCCTCATTCGGTAAAAGAAAATGGGCGGAAGTCTCCTGCTTACACGCAGTGGAGTGGGATAATTCAAAGAGGTCATTCCGATATATTCAAAAAAGAAAACCCATCATACGATGATGTTAGTGTAAGCCCGGAATGGCACAACTTTCAAGAATTTTCCGATTGGTTTTACAAACAAGCCCACTCCATGTCCCCAGGGTTTCAGATTGATAAAGACCTGATGATAATCGGGAATCGAGAATATTCTCCTAAAGCATGTTCGTTTGTCCCGCCCCAAATAAACAGCATATTAAACGACTGCGCAGGTCGAAGGGGGCTATTGAAGCAGGGTGTCACATTCGAAAAAAGAAGAAACTCTTACGTAGCCAGAATCAGCATCAAGGGGAGACTCATGAAAATAGGGCGATTCCCCAGTGAGGCTTTGGCTTATTCAGCCTATATCGAAGCAAAAATTAGATACGTACGAGAAATGGCCGAAGAATATAAATTAGTTTTGCATCCTACGGTTTACGATAACCTTAAAAACTGGACATTAGATTAAAAGCAGGCCCCTTAAAGGGGCCTTTATCTTACTGTACGTTAATTGATGCTAGGTTCACTTGCTGTGCCGATCCCCCATCTGTGTAATGGAGCGTCATCGGCATCGAGCCTCGCAAACCGCGTGTCTGCGCGTCAGCGGTCTTAATATCCAGCGCCCAGCCGTTAGACAGCAACGTAGGCACAATGTCGTACCCAGCCTGGCTGTTGATGATCGACTTTTGCTGTTCGCTCAGTGCGGCAGGGTCAACCAGCGGAACGATACCGCCGAAGTTCAGCATCTCGTTGATCGGATCCATAGCCGCGCTGCGATGGTAGGCTTTGCCCACATCGTTGTATGGGATCGCGCCGTAGCTAACCAGCATGGTCATCATGGCAAGCTGAAGCTGTGCGTTCAGATAAATCTGATTGACGTAGTTATCCAGCCACTTGAATTGACCAGATACCGCGCCGTTGACGTTGAAACGGAACTGATCGTTAGCAGTGGCAAACTCGCCGTAGAACGTATAACCGTTGCTCATGAGCGCGGTGTAGTCGGTTTCGCTCGTCACCGTAGCTGCGATCCCGTCTTGGCGCATAAACATGATGTTGCGCCGACCGTTTGTGCGCTTGAAGTCGATAGCGGCAATACCACCACACAGCGCCGCAACCTGGTCGATATTGCCGTAGTATGGCGTTGTGCCGTTCTGCTCAGTGCTGGACAGCCATGCGCCGAAAGAAGCCGCATTGTTAGCCACCAGGGCGCTGCCTGCCGTGTCTTGCGCGACGTAGGCGAATCGGCTGTTTTGCAGCGTGACCCACTCGGCCATTTCTTCCATAACGGCGCGGGACTGCTCTGCCAGGTACGTAATCACACCGAAGTTTTGCGTGATATTCAGCACATACGGCATGAGCGTATCGGCGGTTTGTGCGGCGCGGCCATTTTCAGCGCGTGCGCCTGCTTCTTGAGTAAGACCAAGGGCAGCAGCAGCTGTGCCAGATGCAAAGCCGATAGTTTCGGTTGCACCGGTTGCAATGGTGGTGATTTCAAACGATTGTTGCTGCTCGTTAAAGTCGCCAACAAAGTTGTTGGTGTCGGTCAGAAGGGCGGCTGCATCGGAAAAGCTGGTCACAGCGGTAAAGTCCACGCTGATCGTGGACGGCGTGCCATTGACGGTTACGGTCAGGTTGCCGCTAATGGCCTTGAGTTCCGTCAGCGACATGCCGCGAACTGGAGCGCCGCGAAGAATGGCAGACATCGCCGCACCGGCTTGCTGCACAACCCACAGCGTACCTGGCACCTTTGTAGCGCCGGTATAGCCCAGGAAATAGCGTTGCGCGAAATTATATTCAGGCGATGCAAGGCCAAAATAAGTGCCGACTTCTGCGGCGCTGCCAAATTGAGCAACACCAATAACACGCTCAGTAGGAGCCGTGTCAATAAGAAGGGTATTCATTGCCAACGGCTGGCCGCCAGTGCCAACTGCCGATGGGTTGATTGTGACAATGCGACTTGCAGGAATGGACATATTAAGTCTCCGGTCTAATAATTACGCTGGCATCTTCGGCGAAGTCTTGAGCGCGAATAACTGATGGGTTGTATTGTAATGCTAAATCGAGAATAAAACGATCTTCATATTGGTTTGAATCATTAATATATGGATGCCGCTGATGTGATTGCACATATAACGGCTGGCATTTCTCCATATTCTCCGTGCCGTAGTAGTTCTTCCACAGGTTAGCTACTATTCGACTGCGGGACTCGGCCACCGCGCCGTAAAAGTCTAGCTGTAAGCGCACCTCAACGGAGTTCTGCACCATTGCTTCGTTTGGCGGATTATATGTAGTAACTGACTCGTCCAGGTTTCCGCTAAACAAAACCTGCATGACGATAGCGTTATCAGGCAGCGGCTGATTGTTTTGTGTTGATTGCACAATTTGCTGCGCAGCGTCTGGAAACAAGCCAAGCAGAAACAGCCGTACTTCCCGGTATAGATCGCGGTGCGTAAGACTTAAGACTGCCGCCATGCCAGCACCCTTGTCCACGTTGCGTAAGATTCCATCACTTGGTTAACCTGCCACTCCGCCGCAGCGGATTCGCCATACGCGGGGAATATGAACTTGCTTGATCCCTTGCCCAGCCAGCGGCGAATGCCGTCAATCGCGCCAAAAGCATAAATAGACACGAACTCGCCTTGTTTATTCACAAGGTCAAGGTTGAATTTCTCTTGCGAAGAAAGAGACTGAATTTGCACTTCGATTTCTTCTTCGATAAAAGACGGCACCTGTTCGCCGTATTCGTTGACCGTGTAACCAGTATTAACCTTAAGCTTCACGGTGCGGTTAGGGTTAACGTTTTGTGTCGCCATATTGGCTAGGGCGCGCACGTTGATCATTTCTCTTCAATCTCGTAGGAAAATGAGTTGCGCAGCAGCTTGTCATTGGCGCGCAATGGAGAGTTATACCCTTTGGCGGCTATAGTGGATTTAGCGTTAGGTGGCTCTGACCACGTTTGCACGGAATCAGATAACGCACCTACCATATGCTCTCCGATTAAGCGAAGCGCGGTTTCAGGATCGTTTTTGCCCAGCAATGATGCAGCCATCTGCGGCAACACAGAACGCTCATTCGCTATGGCAGACCGAAAAAACGGGCGCGTAGGGATTATATCTGTACCGTACTCGTTGACATAACCAACCTCAGCGACTGGCGTACCATCCGGGTACGTCTTCCCACCCATAATACCAACACGTAAAGCGACTTTATCCAAGCCGCGATACTTGTCTAGCATTTTCTTTAGGGCGCTCATTGGTAGTACGTCCGCTGAACTGGCATAGGCGCAATGCCCAGGCGGTACACCATAGAGCGGTACTTCTTCGTGAGCTGCCAGTACATCGCGCCCCAGGGGGTTTGCAGATACCAGCGCTCGTTGTTGCCCATCGTGCCATAGTCCAGGCCAACCGACACCGTACCTTCCGTGGCGTTCGAGATGCGGCCCACTACGGGATTGCCGCCTTCGGCCATGGTATTTAATAGACCGATATGCGCCACCAGCAAATACAGCAGGCGCTTGCGGGCGTCGAGGTCTTTAACAATGCTGCATTCGGTGTTGTCTAGAAATGTTTCCGCCATGGCGAAATACATCTCTAGCTGACCATCCGTCGCAACGATGGACGGATAGAGCAACCGGAATTCAGCAGGATTAAAGACGACGACGCCGCTCATGATTTACTTGTCGTCAGCCGCGCCAAGAGCGCCGGGGGCGTCTGTGGCTTTGACTTTAGGCAGTTGCTCGTGACCAGACTTATTGTCTTTCTGGTCTTTGGCTTTGGCCTTGGCTTCGCGCTCGTTTTTGGTGGCGAAAATAAACCCGCCCTTAACCAGCTTGGATTCTGCGTGTTGCTTTGACCATGCTTCCCACACTGCTGCGGGCACGTCTTCAGTCAGGCCATGCTCAGCGCCCTGAATCAGGTTGTTGTTCCAGCCGTTAATGCGAACGTCCTTATGGCCCTCAACCTGCATGATGATGCCGTTAGGAAGTTTGCAGCCGATAGTTACTGTACTCATTTGTAAATTCTCCGATAGCGGGGGCCGAAGCCCCCTTTATTTATACTGCAACGATAGCCGTAGCAACCATCAATGGGCGGTAGATGATCGTGCCCACTGTGCCTTGGCTGCGCTTTTGACGCCAGCTAGACAGTTGCAGCACCATCGGATGAACGCGCATCTTCTCGGTGAAGGTTGGTTCAACAGTATCGACGCCTTCGTAGCTGTCAACGATCAGCTTGATGTTCTCGCCAGCGGCAGTGGACATTTCCGGCGCGGTTTCAATGCGCAGATTCGGGAAGTTCTTCTTGAGCTGATCAGTCACGTTGACGTTGTACTGGTTCGTCTTGGTGAAGTGGGTTTCCGCTTCTGGCGAGAGGATTAGCGTCATCTTCTCGTTGCGGTCAACCAAGCCGCCGGTCTGGCTGATCAGTTGAGCGTAAAGCGCCTGAATGTCTGCGAAGATCGCCGCTGCGTCCTTTGCAGCCCAGGTCGTAGGCGTGATGGCAGGCAGCAAGCTAGGATCGTTCAGCAGACCATAGTTGCGCAGGCCAGCCACACCCAGGAAGTACGTCTTGTTCTGGAACTTGTTCAGAGTCAGCGCTGCGGCAATCTGCTTACGCGCCACCCAGTCCAGCTTGGCGGCACCAGCACGTTCTACCTCGCGCTCACCGAGTTCGATGATTGTCTGGTAGTAGTACGTGTCGCGGGTTTCCCAGTTGACGTTGGTGCCGGACATGCCGTTTTCGGAGAAGTCGTCATAGGACGAAGTTTCACCGGTAGCCTCTGCAATCGGGAATTGCAGGAAGTCGTCAGTCCAGGTGCCTTTCTTGGTTTCACCGAAAACCTGAGCGGCCTTCATCGGCTCAACCAGCACCTCGATCACGCGCGGATCAACATAGGTGGTGAACAGCGCCAGGATGCCAGCGTTAGGCGCGGTCAGTAGGTCGCCAGCGTCCATGGCGATAGGGGGGCGCTGGCCCTTGTCCAGCATCGTAGCTTTGTGGCCGGTAGCAAACACGATACCGGCGTTTTGTTGCAAGTCTTGCAGGTTATACATGTCTGCTCCTTAGATTGCGAATCGAGTGATTTTAACGAGGTCGCCAGCGCCGCCAGCTTCGGCGAACTTGAAGCCCGTATCAGTGGCGTTCGTGGCTACAGCCTGAACCGTGCCATCTGCATCCAGCGCATACACCGTACCGCCGACTGCGACGGTAGCGGGGGCTACCACATAGAAGTCGCCGCTGGTGAACAGTGCAACTTCGCGGCCAGCAGGGATAACCATGCTAGAGGCGCTACCCAGCGGCACGATGGCCTGGTTGTTGCGGTGGACAAATCCAACGCGGTAGCCGGTACCTTTTCCTGCGTACACTTTGCCGGTCGCAGTGTCTGCAAAAGCAAACTGGCCTACAGTGATAGGCTCGCCAGCTACTAGCGCGGCTTCGCCGGCCAACATATTCTGGCGCGGGTTAGTGGATGCAAAGTCACCCGCTACGCCACGGGGCAGGTCGCGGTTAAGAGTCTTTTGAAAGGCCATGATAATTACCCCTGTTTGAATCGTTTAGTGAGATCGGAAACCGGTGCAGAGTCCATTGCCACAGTAGCGGCAGGCTTGGAATCACGCTGCATAGCGACAAGCGCCTTAAGGCCAGCTTCGTTGATGCCGTCGCAGGCGATGCCCTTTTGCTTGAGCGCGTATTCGTAGATCGCCTTAGCATCCGAGAAACCATCCATTGCGATGCGTCCAACCAGCGGCTCTACCGCGTCACGCGCCGCATACTTGGCATTGATGCGAGCCTCGACCGTAGCGGCGATGGTGTCTGCGTCCATGGCCTTGTCTGCATCACGATCCTTGCGCTCACGCTCTTCACGGTCTTTCAAGCGCAGGGCTTCGGACTCGTTATCGCGTTCGGCTTGCGTTTGCTCGTCCTTAGCGGGCTTGTCCGCGCCGCCTTCGGGCTTTTCGGGGGATTCGTCTTCTGCCTCGGCTTCGCCGCCGATCAGCTTGACGATTTCCTCGTAGTTGTCGCCTGCAAGCTCCTTTAGCTTTGCCTCGTCATAGGCTGGCTTGTGCTCGATATTCTCGGCCACTTCTTCCACCAGTTCCTTGACTTTATCTTCATCCATCCCGAGCTTTGCAGTAATTCGCTGCATCGCGCCTTTTTTAAGTTTCATATTTAACCTCATTTCAAAAGGAAGTGAATCTGCAATTACTGCATCTCGCCCAATTCGACCCCGCTCAACTAACGCAACGTGGTTTCCGTGAATTGACCGCATTACACCGTCATATGTTTCGCCGTTAAATTCGCCTGGCGTCATATCCGGTTTGTAGGAGTACCCAGCGGATAGCTCCTGCATCTTTTTAGACTCAATTAACCCTATACCCTCATCATCCCAAACTGTCAAGTCAGCGTACAGGTTCCCGTTATCAAACGATACGTCTGAACCAATCGCGCCAATGGTGAATTCTTTTTTTGTGTCTCGGGAATCAACAGGGATGTGGCGAAGCAGGAGCTGCTTGCCTTTGAAGGTGTCTGCGGCCTGTTTTATCTCGTCAGGGTCGCGCAAAAGGTGATAGATTTTGTCCGGGTCAAGCCCCAATTCCTCATGTCGCGGAATCTCCCGGCCATAGTACGGATTGACCGCCGCCTTAGAAATAACCGTCTTAGCGACACGCAAATGACCATTGGCATCAATAGTGCGTACTGAGGCATCGAGAGCTAAGGCTTGTTCTGTCATAAGCAAAATCTATTATTGATGGTCGGATTATAACGTATTTTTATGGGTTGTCTAGTGTTACTTACAGGGAGAGTCACGTCTTTAGAGGCGAGACCAGGGTGAACCCATCGCCTTTAGATATGTTTTCATGCGACCATGCCGGCCTTAAATTGCTTAGGGCGTTGATTTTTTTGGGGCACGTGACGCCAAGCCTTATCATTTCCATAACCGGCACTATGTGGTCGATATGCCACTTACTGCGGTTGCTCCAATCCATCCCGGGGGCGAAATTCTTTTCCAGGTGCTCCTTAAGTTCGGCAGATGTATATCCAATGATCGCAGCTGTTCTTCCACGTTTTTTTGATCCGGTTTGTTTTAGAGTTCTGTGCAGCATATCCCTGGCGGCGGCCCCAGCTTTATAGTCAGGGCAATGCTTTAGAACATTATGGTAGCGCTGTTTTTCATAAGCAGCGGCTCTTCCGCTTTCGGTTCTACGTCGGCTGTACTCTAATGCTTTATCGGTATTTTTAGCGTACCATTCGCGAGATGCCTGACGGTGATGCTCGGGATTGGATGAGTATCTACGCCTTGCCTGCTCTCGAGCGAGCTCTGGATTTTCTGCCCGCTTCTTTCTAGCATACTCGTTCGCGTAATCAGAATTCTCAACCCTCCATTTACGGCTCCTCTCTCTATTCGCCTCTGGGTTTTTGGATATTCTCTGCCTGTTCTTCTCTCTGTGTAAATCAGGATCTGCGTCGTACCTTAGTTTATTGGCTGCTTTTATGCATGACTTGCAATCAGCCCTACGCTTTCCCGGCTCTCGAATGTAGTAGTTATTAATCGTTTTTGTTTCGCCACACTTCGTGCAGGTCTTCGTCTCAAGCATATTCTCGCCTCGGTCAAAAGGTTAGTCTTGGGTTGGTGCAGCTGGGAGTGACTAGCTCCCCCGTCTTGCAAAACGGTGCCGCATGTTTATTATACATCAAAACTCGATGATCGCCCTGCTGGTGCACCCGCACATAATTTCCTGACCTGGCAGCACCCATTTGCCGTCTAAATAGAGGCCTTTGTCAACATCAAAAATCTTTCCATTAGCCGCAACGTGCGACTTCCTTGGCTCTTTGGCGGCGGCAGAGTGACGCCATATTGCGCGGGTCACGCCCAACTCCTTGCGCCTCGCCTGCTCCATAACAGCGTGGACTTTGCGGGATTGATCTAGAGCAATCAGCTTGCATCTGTTGCGCCCGATGTGGTAAGCATGATCAAGATTGTCTGTAAGGGTTTTCAAATCAAACCCTCCCTCTACTGCTGACCAGACCAATTTAGAAACATCGGCCAAGTATTCAGTTGGGATGGATTTTATAAGGCCTACATTTTGTCCTACAGCCGCCTTCATAGCGGCCCGCGTGTAATCCGTCATTTGCAGGTTGACGGTAAAGCCATGCTGGCGCAGCGCAGCGGAAAAACGCTTGTCATACGCGGAGGCGGTAGAAGTCACAAATTCACGCGCTATGACTTGTGGCAGTTCCGTCAGGCGCTTGAGCCAAAACACCATCAAGTCATCAATCAACTGCGGAAGCGTAGGTGCGTCCATAGCGATTTCGTGCTTGTGGTTTTTCACCAACTCCATTACATCATTGCGCACGCTACGCAACAGGCGGTTAAGCTCTGCGCGGTAGCGGGCGCGAATGCCTGCCGATGGTTTAAAGTCCGGTAGTAAGATCGGTTTCTTCTTCAAACTCATATTCCATGCTCTCCGGAACATCCGACACATCAATGGTGTTAAACGGGCTAGCCTCATCCGACGCCATGGCTTGCCTTGCCTCAATCGGCGCAATTATTCCTTTTTCAACGAGTATCGCGGAAGCCCTGGCTTTGGTCTCTTGTATCTGCGCTTGCTCATGGTCGTTCATTTGCTCAAGCGGGTTGAATTCCCAAACTATAGCGGGGTCAATTTCTCCGAACATATCAAGCTGCATGATATAGCTTATTTTTTCCACGAGCGGCCTAATATGGGACTCGTTTTGCGCCATAAGCCAATCGTAGTAGACCTTGATTTCCCCGTCGCTGTTGGCGTTTAACCCGGATGGTGTAACCCCCCATAGTTTCACCAATGGTGTATGGCTTGGCCCGGACAAGTCCTCTTTAGCCTTGTTTAACAGGTCAGCAAGCCCTGATAGGGGAGTGTTTATCTGGCTAATTTCCTCGGCTTCCTTGTCAAGCAACATCAGGCCCGTATTGTCGCGGCCCTTGTTGAACAGTCCCGCACGTAGCCAAAGACTGGCGGAACCTTCGCCGCCGCTAAGAATGCCCGACATATCCGTAGATAGAATCGTCAAGCTAAATGCCCTAACCAACTGGCTAACACTGTCTGCCGTCCGTTGGTATCTCTCAACGTAGGGCTTCATCAGTTGCAGCATCGATATACCGCCGAAGTTATACGCGGGCTTGAGCATGTCCGGCACCGGGCGCATGATAAGCGTCATCAGGCGGTCGGAGTGAACCTCGCGGCCCAGCACAAACCACTTGGTAGGCTTGTAAAAGTCCTCAGCCGTGGGGTCTGCCGCGTTGTACACGCTAGGCGTTGACCACATAGGTTCAATCAGCCGGAACCCCTCAAGGTCGCCTTGCTTAACGCCGCGCTTGTCCAGCACAAACGGCAAATCGTCCTTGCTGTCTTTCAGCTTGATGTAAATCTGTGCGCGTCCCATGGTGTACTCAACTTCAATGGCGCGTTGCACCAGGCTGCGGATATTGTGCAGCTTGAAGGCATCGGTCAGCTTGTTGATCTTCTCGATACGCTCGGCCTTCAGGCGCTTTTCTTCCAGTTCTTTCTTTTCGCGCTCTGCATCTGTCAGGTCTTCATCGTCTCCACCGCTGTTGTCGTCAACCTTGAACCGGCCCCATTCCCGCGTCATTTCCGTGGCTGTGGTTTCCGCCACGCTGCGGTAGTCGCTCGACTGGCTCATAGCAGCTAGGGCGGGGTAGCCCAGGAACGTGCTATAGAAGTTAGGGTCGCCAATCGTGGAGTAGTCGTAAATCGACTGGCACGAGTCCATGGCGATAGCAGCCTTTCGGCCAGCAGGCACCACGCCTTGCATAAGCTCCGGCGGCGCAAACGATACCGGCCCGGACTGCTGATCTTGCTGCATCATTTGCAGCATTTTCTGATTCTGCTTTAGCTTGCGCTCTTCGAGGTTAAGCCGCCGCTGCTCTAGCTCTAGTTCTTTTGCCTTGTTGCGGAAGAGGTTTTTAATCATGTCAAAACGTCCGGGGAAAGGTTGAGGCCGCGACGCTTCATGGCGGGTTCCAGTGCGTAGCGCATGGCGTCGATAGCATGATTATAATCGTCAATCGGCACGGGTAGTATATCTTCTGTATGTCTGTCGGTTTTGTAGCTGTACATGCGGAACTCTTTCGCAGTATTTGTACAGCGTGGATGGATAATGACTTTATCGAAAGAGCGGATAAACTCGATCCCATCCTCGACCGATCCTTTGCCTTTTTCGCACGGCTTAATGCGCGGCAATCCTTTGCGTTTTAAATAGCTAATGGTTTCAGGTCGCGCATTATCGGCTCGTACCGTATGTCGCTCGATGCCGGGCACATGTTTGCCAACATAGGCAGCGGTGTCATCAATCTCCAGCCCGACCTTATACGCCTCATGCTCTACATACAGCCTTTTGTCGTGAATCCACAACTTAACCGCCGCCGTGGGGTCGTTAGCAAAGCCGAAGTCCAATCCATAATACGGGCCGTCCCAATCATTGTCAGGGGTGAATTCCTCGATGGCGTACTTGCCCCTGAATATCTGCGCTTCGCTCAACTGCCGATATGCGCCTTCCCAAATCCAGGCGTACTCCTCAGGGGGCAGGTTGCGCTGGTCGCGCTGGCGCTCTAGCTCCAACACATCAGGCAGCCACGGGTTGTCAGAGTGATTAATCTCAACAACTACACCATCAGCGCCCAAGTCTGTTTTACGGAATCTTACGTCTGTCGGGCTGCCCTCATTCTCCGGATTCCAGGTTATCCACACCTCCGAATCGTCGGCGCGAACCGTTGGAAGTAGCTTTTTCCAGGCTATGTCGCTGACTGGCTCTGCCTCATCGATCCACGCGATAAGAATGCGGGCCTTGGACTTAATGCTGTCTAGGTTATGGCGCAGCCCTGCAAACGCAAAGTCAATTGATCCGCATTTCGTGCGTATGTATTTTTCGCCTACCTCGTACACGATTGATAGCCACGGCTCGGATTGAATCGCGTATTTTATTTCTTCCATCGACGATTCGCTAAGGGAATTCATGTATTCCCGCGCACATAGCAAAATACCTCGCTCGCCGTTAGCGGCATACATTGCGCCGCGAATGGCGATCATCTTTGCAAATGTGTACGTTTTAGCTGAACCGCGCCCGCCGTATGCGCCTCGGTAGCGTAGCTTGGCCGGTGCGAATACGGGGATTAACTTAGGCGGGATCTGTATTTTTAGCGTTGTCATTGATGATATCTTCCAATGGCACCTTGTACTCCATCAAGTTTTTGTAAACCCTAGGGTCTAAACTGTCTTTATATTCTTCAGCAACCCGCCTTACTCGCAGCTCCTTCTCTCTTCGGTAAACTCTGCTGGCCTCCTCTGGAGTCTTGTAAGTCCCTAGAGAAGCCCTGTGCCCGCCAAGGTTGATATGCGCTCTATATCCGCTCCCGTGCCTGCTAACACCCACCGGGTACGCACCCCTCGATCTTCTACAATCGGTCAGGAGTCTATTAACTTCCGGCGGAACAAATGAACATAATTCAGGATGGTATTCCTTATTTCCCATCTTGATCAGGTCTTTATCTAAATCAAACCCCTCTATTCGGTTTTCGTAAAACCATTTGGCGAAAGTTTGGAAATTATGCCAATCTGGGGAAACGGTACAGCCAATGTATGCGGGGAGATTTTTCTGGGACTTCTCGCTATAGCATCGCTGGATCATGCTGTGCCATATGTCGTATGCGGGAGTTATCTTACCACCGCTAGTGGCCGAGTAGATTCCTACCCCGGGAAATCCAATTCCGTATATGGCGGGGTGATAGGGGTTTTTGAATGAGCCTGATCCAAGTGCGCTGGAGGTGACGGTCATCGTGTGCTTGTATTTATCTACAAACTCAACTCTAACTTTATCCCATCTAATAAACTCAATGACCCTGCACTCTGCGCCAGATTTTGACTTGAAAGTATCGCCTGCTGATATGGCTTGGGGCTTATTTTTCTTCATGATAAAACCTCGATAGTAGGTGATAGCTTGGAAGGTGTGGCTGGTGGGGCTATCAACTCCCACCACGGCTGGCCAGCCGATGCCACATTGAATATTTTACTACCCCTTATCTCCTTTGGGAATAGGGCCAGCAACTAACTCAATACGCGCTGGAGTCGGCGACATGCTGCCGTCGCTGCTAGACATGTCGATCTCTTGCTTTTCATGATAGCCATGATTAGCTAACATAAGCTTTGTAATGGTAGGGTTGAACACGCCAGATAGTCCGCGATTGATTAACATTTTCTCTTGCTTTTCAATAACGGCGCGCAACGTGTCCGAAAACTTGACAGATAAATCGTCATCTCCTTGCGCCCAAAGGTATATAGTTGACTTGACAACTCCCAAATATTGAGCCAGTCCAACTGCGCTTGTTATGCTCTCGTCGGTGTTTTCATACCCGCCAAGCAGGTACTCATTTGCTTTGTCTAATATCTCTGGCGTGAGCATTCTTGGCCTTCCCCCTAAATTTTTTACCTCTGTACTCATCACTTCTCCGGACATCCCAACAAAGAGCATAAAACCCCACATAGTGAGACAACAAGTCTCTGGATTCCTGGCAGTCCTTTTCCCTCACTCATAAATAAGCAATCTCCATCGCGCTAACTTCGGCAGAGTACGTGAATCCATCGTTAAACGGGATTTGGTCAAACGGCATTCTCGTAAAGCCGTCTTGAGATACGGTGAAGTCCGCGCCTAGCAGCAGGCGCATGGCCTTGCCGCTCACCGCCGGGGCCGAGCCACCATCCTCGGAGCCGCCGTAAAGGTTAGGAAAACTTATAATAGTTACGACCTTTCTACGATTTTGCGAATATCATCCTTGGCTTCCTAAAGATGAATACGAACTGCGCCTGAAACAATGACCACATAATTATACCATAATTGCCAGCCATTCAACCCACCTAACTGGCTACTAGGTATTGCGATCAGAAGTTTCCCAGCGGCGCTTGCAGCTAGTTTGCACATAGTCGATTGCCCGACCTGAGAGGGCAATAAAAACCCGCCCGGAGGCGGTTGAGTTACCTAAGATTTATCGCTGAGATACTCTCTACGCTGCTGTAAGATGCACCAGCGCAGCCTACGCCTACGGTATAGCCTAGAGTTAAGTGCTTAAAACCTTTTTCGTAGACCACCTCCCCGTTTAGGTAAAACCTCATGCGCGGCCCTGTT
This sequence comes from Methylobacillus sp., assembly GCF_036844465.1. Lineage (NCBI taxonomy): Bacteria > Pseudomonadati > Pseudomonadota > Betaproteobacteria > Nitrosomonadales > Methylophilaceae > Methylobacillus > Methylobacillus sp. The sequence continues at coordinate 4,644 of NZ_DAIUFW010000016.1, read as the reverse complement.
TTGACAACACGCAGCTCGTCTCCAGAGGCCGGAGCGTAAGGCGCAAGAGCAAGGTTATACATGACGTTACTTGTAAATACTTGCAAGGCAAGAACTCCCGAGCCACCCTTACCGAGCCGCAAGTAGTTCTGTAGATCGACAAACCCGGCAATCAGCCACAGCTCCGAGCCAAGGGTCGAAATCTTCATCCGAACGTCATAAGATGCTGTTCCAAGCGAATTAAATAGCCTCGTGTTGCCCGAGTTGACTTGAGTTAGCAAGCCGCTAGTTATCGCCATAGCACCAGTCTGCACTTGCCATGCTGCACCACGATCAGGTGTGCCGGGTGTAGGAGAGTCTGGGCGATTAAAAGTATCCAGCAAAACTTGTTGTGCAGGAGTTACTGCGCCAAGGAGTGCATTTACGGCACCTGCACCTAGCTGCTGAGACATGGTGTAGTAGCCCGGCAGGGTAGGATCGACGGAATTTGATAGGCCATGGATTACACGCAAGCCCTCACCGACTGGAACTAGTGAGCTTTTATATGAGCCGTACCAGTTACGTAACCGCTTAATGGCAAATTTTATACCATCGGTAGACACCGCGAGTCTTGTTGTCATCCCCGGGGATGAGTACAGACTACCCTCCGTAAGCACTGCATAAACCTCAGTGCCTACACGCCTAAACTCCGAGTGCCACCACAAGGCAGTCGTGGTAGTCTCTACCTGTAAATCGGTTATGGTTGCGGAATTAAATCCTCCGTAAATATTATCGCTGTTACTCTCCACACTACGCAAGGCATTGCCACCAGTGACCGAGTAGTGATAGTACAGAGTCCATTTTTGCGTTGCCTCATTCCATAAAAAGCTGGGCGACATGGCATCGGCAGAGTCTGCTGTGTGGACAACAACTGGCGCAGACCATGTACTACCATCTCGCGATGTCATCAGTAGCAGTTCTCGTGTAGTAACGCCGGTTATAGTCTTTACTGATCTATAAAAAAGATACAACTCGCCACGGTGATTGGTTAAGTAAACATCACTTAAAAATCCTCCAGCAGGAGGGCCGACTAGTGGGTTAGTTACCCCAACAGGAACTTGCCAGTTAATACCATCACGACTGCAATACACGCAAGGGTTTTCATACTTGTCATTGCTCCCGGGATACGGCGTTATCGCAGCCCAAAATTCAAAACCTGCGAAACCTCCCGGAATGTGAATTACAGAAGGGTGTACTAATGCTTGCCTTTGAACTTGACTTAATCCATCGAGGTAAGCATCTCCACCCTCTCTGTACGGGGATGGAAACTCCACCATGACGGGGGCACTTACAGGCTGCTGGTCTATCAAGTCTAAAGCGGCAATCGAATCTAAACCCCCAAGCGAAATGGGCACCCCATCCGGCCCAACAATCACCGTCTGCCCGGTTGTGGGGTCATTGACTACCTGCGCAGCGCCCTTCACTGCCTCGACAGGTAAACGCTCTTCCTCCGGCAAACTAACCAGTTTGTCGCGCAGGCTTTCAGGCGTTTCTCCTCCACCACCTTTAGAAAAGACAGGAAAACTCATAGCAGTAAATCCCAAACGTCGCCCTCAGCGCCTTTAATGCGAATCGCATCAACGGGGGCCATGATAACCACAACCAATAGCCCCGGCAGCTCCTGGTCGTACACAGGCGTAAAGAAACTGTCGCCACCATTTGTAGAAATCTCAATAGCACGGTTAGCCGCTACGGACTGTAGCGTTACTGTGGCAGTGATACGGCTTGTGTAGCCGTCAAGCGTATGTACGCCAGTTGCGTCTAGTATCCCTCTCATTGTGACCCTTTCATTTTCGGTTGGCCCTTGTGCAGCGCATGTACTGATGATTCGCAAATTCCACGGCCATGGTGTGCGCTGCGGATTCCATGAAACCGAAGTTAGGCATAGTATACGCTCTTTCTATGATTTTGATCGATTCCCTTTTGGCCTCTAGGAAATCGGCCACGTTTGCGCTCGTGACAACTTGATCCTCCTCCCTCGGCTCTTGCTTCTCGATAACATCTACAAACACGTGCATGGGCACCCCACTCTGGCGAACCATCATTACCTGGTACGCATCATTGTACTGCGACTTGCAATCACCCATAAACGGGTTTGCCATCGCTGTGACAGGGAAAATAAGTAGTAAAAGAAGTTTTTTCATTTGCTCTCTCCACGTAAAGCCCAATAGGGGCAGAATAGGTGCCTTTGAACGATTCCGCTATGTAAGTTTAAAGCTGCTAGCGGCAGTTTGCACTATCCAATTGACACAACAATCTACTCGATAGGGGATTGTGTCTTGGTCATCATCCCATGAAGGTATGTCCCGGCTAGGATTCCTGGAGAAAGTGCAGCTCCCCTGTGTTGGTTGTGGCGGCAGGTGCTGATCTCCTGCTTTGCGGCAATGGGCGCGTGCCGTCGCCCAGTTTTACCCCCTACTCCTGCGTACTCGCGACCTTGGCTATAGTCAGTTACTCAATGAGTAGGTTTTCCCCAGCGGCAACCTGTAGAGGCTCGCTCGCATGATTAGCGCATCAGCCTGCGCACTTCACCACAAAAAGACAGACACTGCGCTTAATCTATTCGGCAAACTCCCACTAAGTCAAGGAGCCGTTTTACCAGCGGGAACTGGGTTTGCCTTATTCCTGTATCTGCCTTTTTGTGTCCACTGCACTTACCCGGCAGTGGTTAGGTATGGAATGGTCTGGACTCGATACCAGAAACCTACCGTAAACGGCACTCCGTAAACGGCACTCTATCTTGAGTTACCATTACCACACGACTGGCGACTATCAAGCAAGCGTCCGGGCCTGCAATCTCTCGATTTTTCATAATCGCCATGCGTGTAGTGACTGCTTACGGCAGTCAATCGCTGGGTTATCCGACTTGTTCTAGTCCAGCCTAGAATTCAACCATCATCGGTATAATGAACGAGAACACCAGGCCAATAACTACAGCATGACCAATGCCCTTGCGCTTTGGAAGCGTGATTGCTCCGTTATAACCAGATTCGCCTTGAGCGAAGATATTACCGATCAAGTTTGACTCATTTTCCGATGCAATCCTTTGGCGCATGTTTGGCTTCTGGGCCAGGTGCTTGTATTCGCGCATGATGTGAGTTTTAGATGGGTTCATTTCATTTTCTCCGTTTCGGTAGTTGATGTAGTGATTATACAGTTAGACATTTTAATGTCAATACTTTTAATTAAATATTCCCATTATTTTTAATCCTCGCCGCAATCACCGGAAAGCCCGAGAAGCCCCGGCCTTCATGGCGGGGAGGATGTCAACTGCTTTTCCAATTCCCGGGACAGCACAACCTCTACCGCGCCGCCCGTCCTAATTTCATCGGACACTACCGGATGAATCCTGATGCGCTTGTCGTCGATCACTAGGGCATCTGCTATCCCATCGCGGTAGCTCTTGAAGCTGGCGATCAGGTTGTCGTCGTCTCGGTGGCGCCGATCTGGCGGGTAGAAGGTGATGAACGCATGCACCACTCCTTCCCAATCAATCCTTGCTTTGGCTTCCTTGGCGGCGAAGTACCCGGCATGGCGCGCTGCCTTAGCGGCCTTGGACTTCTGTGCCCAGTGAACCCTGGCATTGGGTGATAGGCGCTTATCAGGCCATGGGCATATGATATTCATCCAGCCACCTTCAACACTTCCTGTTCAATGAGCGCCTGCATGGTGCGGATATACGCCTTGTCCCAATACTCTCGGCGCTGTTCACGCGTGAAAGTCTTGCCGTTGTCGATTTCGTGATGGCAGACATGGCACAGGGCGGCAACAAGGGCATCGCTCACCTTCAGTCCCATGCCCTTGCCCTCATTGCGATGGGCGGCGCATACGGTGCCATCGTCACGACCACATAACTGGCAAGGTAGCTTGCGGCAGGCTTCAAGGATTTTCTTGTTGCGGTAAATCACGCTGCCGCCCTCCCCACCAACTCCCGAATTTCACTTTCACGCTTCAACTCAGCATTGACCCGCGCATAGACCTCACGGCGCTTCTGCTGGGGAACGCTCCGATACAACTTGCGCTGCGCCTCTAGCACCTCTTGCGCCGCATCCACCTCAGCAATGGTCAATGGCTTGTCATATTCCAGTGACTTGCACAGTCGCTTCATGGCGCTGCCGTCATAGGCAATCCCCATATCTGCCGTCAACTCATCCCAGTAATACACCCAGCCAGACAGTGCAGAGCATATGTGAATGTCATGGCCGTTGATGCCCATGATCACGTATGCTTTTCCATCCCAACGAAGCTCACCGTTGCGGATTGAGAGAAACATCCGGTCTAGCGAGTCAAAGCAATCATTCTGCATGGTGAGGATGTTGTTGTACTGCGCCTTGCTACGGTTTGGCTTGTGCTTGGCTACTCTTGCCTGCATGCGCTTTTCTGCTCGGTTCATACTGCTTGCCTTTCTCTAGGATTTGAGTGAAAGTTAATCCTCTCGTTTCTATCTTTATTCAACACTTTCTCCTATCTGCCAAGGCGCTTCTCCATTACACATTTTGATAAACATTTCTTTTTGAGCAGCCAAAGCAGCATCACTAGCAGCATCCCAAGCAGCATCACTAGCAGCATCCCTAGCAGCATCACTAGCAGCATCACTAGCAGCATCACTAGCAGCAGCCCAAGCAG
>NZ_DAIUFW010000015.1:0-19384 GCF_036844465.1 Methylobacillus sp. | reverse complement strand
GCGGATGCCTATCCGTTAACTCAAACCCCGTTTACACAAAATTCGGGACACCCTCTGCCGATCGCCTGTGGGTTCTCGGCGCAACAACCGAAATCAATACCCAGCTCGCAAAGGCTATTGAAGAAGACGGTGATAAACATGCTATCTCTACGCTTATTCTAGATTGGACCGTTGTCCCACTGCCGCTTCTTGCCGTCGCAGTGATTGCTGCTGGTAATACAGCCATAGACTTTTTAGTCAATAATTCTGAGGCAAAAACGTGTCGCTTTAAAGATCTGAAAGCGGCATTCTCATCTATCTCCAGTCATCCAGAATTTGAAAATCTCCTCCTACGCCTCAAGTCGAACTTGAATGTTTCTAAATTGGCTTTGAAGCGAGCCATCGATTTGAACACTGAGTGGCGACAGCAAACATTTGACTCCATTCGTTACGCCAGGGAGCGCCTCGGGCAAGGGCTCGCAGTTCTGCAGGAGAAGACCTTCCCGCCAATGCGCAATGATCTGCGTGAACGCATCTTAAATGAACTTAAAATAGGCAAAGAAATTGTCTTATTAGGAGATGAGGGACATGGAAAATCATGGCTTTCCGCTCAATTGTGCTGCGACGCAGCTGGCTTTGGTCTATTCATTAGCGCGGAGAAGCTTGAAGATGTGCCTGTCGACAACCTTGATGATTTCTTGATCGATCTTCTTATCAAGCAAACAGGCGAGGTAGCCCACGATACAATTAGGCTCAGGTGGAGGCACCGTCTGGAGGCCTGGAAAACCGCACCGCCGCTTGCTCCTTTGCTAGTCGTCGTTGATGGTCTAAATCAGCGGCAAAATCTCCGTTGGGACCGACTACTTAACGGCATCCAGTCCCGATTGGCGGAAATCGGAGGTCTGATGGTCGTGACCGTCAGACCACACTATTGGCAAAAAGAAATAGTCCGTGGTTTAGCCTTCACTCCAAAAATTATCGAGATTCCGGAATGGTTGCCCGCAGAGCGCGACGAACTTTTGAAGCACTATGGAATTTCTCTTGACTGGCTTGATCAGAAAACTCTGCAAACACTCAAGAATCCGAGATTGCTCGCCGTCGCAGTAGCAACTCTTTCGCATCGGGAGTCAATCACATGGAAGGGATTAACCACAGACAGATTGTTAATGGAGCACCTTCGTGCGTCGCAGCGTGAGAACTACGAGGACGAATCCTTTGCAAGCTTGACCAAACGCCTTAGCGAGCACGCAACAAAGGTATTGGAGAGAGTGAAGGAATCTTCGAGCGAACCACCTCAAAATTTTCAGACTAATTCCACTGCCGTGATCGAGACCCGTTTTTTTCGACCACTCACAGGGCCGAGTGATCTCTATGAACTACGTAATGAGGGCTTGACTCTCGCTCTGGGATTCACGCTAGTCGATCAGCTATGGCGAACGCATTTAGTAAAGCATGATTTGGCAGTCCGGGTTACTCAACTCGTCGAACCCATAAATGCGATGGACCGAACTGCCGATGTCATTTTTGCATCTCTACTGATCTGCGCTCTTGACGATATCCGCTTCGATGCAGCTATTTTTTCAGCTCTGTTGGATGCTTTTGCAAACCTCCAAAACGTCAATGATCAACGCTTCGAGGAGTTTGTCGAGATCGTCAAGCATCGGCCAGAAGCACTTTTCGATGTTCTCAAGACTCTTTGTCTCGAAACAGGACAGCGGATCAATCACGACTGGTTTATCCACGCTGCGCTCATGGTCGCATCAACCGATACGGGATGGCACGCAGCAAAAACAGCCATCCATCATTGGCTTCACTGCTACAACAAAGACCCCATAGCGCAGGTCAACCGCTATTACAAGCAAAGTGATATCAATTATGCAGAACAAATAGAGAAAAGAAAGGCAGAGATCGATGAAGAGTTATCAAATCTCTCTGTGTTTGAAAAAAAATTACTGAGACAGATGACCGAAGTGTCGAGTGAGCTTGATGAGTTGTTTGCACTGGCTCTTCGCTTGCTCGCAGATCGCTCTCTAGTGGACTTCGCCAATGCATTTGTTGCGATGGGTTTGGCGTTCACATTGGACAAGAATGTTCACTCTGCAAGAAAAGCATTTCAGCAACTTACGACCTTTAATCGAGTGGATCGCGTCGCAACTGCAAGCGCTTTTCGAAGAGCAATTGAACCACTTCGCACGAAGGCCACCTCACGAGGCGGCCAGTGGACCGTCGTTCGAATGCTCTACGCTAGCGGCGAGGAAGGTGACGCTGTGGAAGCCAGCACGCTTGCTAAGGGGTTGCGAAAGGATTCATATCACTTCGAACCACCATCACCAGTCAAATGGCGCCAGGTCAAAGTGGCAAACCCTGACGCCACACGACCGATAGACATGGATGAAGGTTTGCAACAGTTTAGCGTTCTCGATCTCGACAAGATTTTGCAATCAATGGGCCTTGGAAGGGAAGACTATGACTTCAGAGATTTTCTACTGGTTGCCTGCCGATTTGAGCATGTGGCCGCTGTTCGGAAAACTCGAAGCATACTTGGAGGTCTGCTTACGAGAGAAGGATTTCCTTTGCGGCAGGTCATTTTGAACTGCGAGGACCACCTCCCGTTGGTCGATCCTGAGCTGGCGAAGAACTTGATTAAGCGAATTGTGGAGAGCAATGCCTTTGAGACATTGCCTAAACAAGATCAATTGATTTGCCGAATGTTCGCATTCTATTACACAGCAGGACAGATTTCGGCAAGTGAACAGCTCAGGTGCATGACAGATAAGAACCTCGGACCAGACTACCTGCTTTCCGTCATCCCGAGCCTCAAGCCACAGGCGGCCAAAGAAATAATAGCGGCAGTTTGGAAAGCACTTCAAAGAAACGATGAGGACGCAGCATATGGTGCTCTTCTGGCTGCACTTTACGGGCAAACGCAAATCAATCGCGAACTCGAAGAGCTAATACTCAAGTGCTCTAAAGGAAAGGCTTCTAAGTTGCGCTCTATTGCCTATGAGTTATCGATGCTAAAAGGTTTGAATAGTGTTCGACAAGCACACGCGCACAGTAGCTGGAACGCGACCTTAGCAGATGAAAAGACCAATGAGTGCTGGTTTGGATCTATGTTGCTGGTTGAAGCATGCGCGCGCGATGAAGTGTCAGTTGGCAACCTTCTGAAACGTATTAGCCAAAAAACGTGGTTTGCATCGGCCGAAAGGCTTGGAATAGCGTTTACCGTGCCTTTGGTGGATTTCTTTGTGCAACAGCTTTGCAGAGGAATTGCTGCTGCGCGGGAGATACAGCCTCCATCTGCAGACTTGAAGTTCTCAAGGGCCGAATCAGTCCCCTTTCCCCTCCTATCCATAGAAGAAACAGATCGAGAAGGCGAGCGTCTTCTCAAGCAGAGGAGCCTGAAGGAGACTCTGGGAACCGATGATGATTTCGACGAGAAACAGCGGAGACTCAATGTGGTGGCAAAGGAGTTCTTCGCGGACCTAGAGGAGTCGGATGCGCGATTTCTGGTTCAAGAATTCACTATCGAAAATCTCCAACGTTTTGTTTCTGAAGCACCAACGCTGTTGAATAAACTGGTCGAGATATTGAATCAAGCAGAAAATGCTCAGTTTATTTGGCTCAAGAACTTGGCTTTTGTAGTGGCGAACCTGATTTCTGCGAAATTCCCTGATCGTGCTGCTGAATTGCTGACGAAAGCTTCAACATCACAGGGTTTCATCACGCAGTCTCTGGGAGATGGCTTAACGCTTGAACATCAAGCAATTTGGGGAAGTAAAGCATCTGAGCCAATAGAGAAAATATGGCATCAGAGGATATTAGATTCTGAAAATGATGCGGTTCTTGCTCTGGAGGTGCTAGCAGCCGAGCGCTTTGGCGCTACTAACTTCATCAAGTCTATGGTTCTACAACTGGCAGCGAGTGAAGATAGACTTGATCAAGCGTACGCAATTACGATTGCGGGCTACTCGATCCAATTTGATGACTTCGCCAAGACAATAAGCAGGCACGATGGTGATAAAGGCATATCTGGCCAAGCAGCTAAGCATGCTTTGACAGAGCATAAGAATGCCATATGGGCACAGCATTGGGTTGAGAGCATGTGGAACGCTCCAACGCCTGAGGAGTTTTGGCGATGCTTAATGATAGCAAAGACTTCGATGGATGCACGCGTGAGTAACAAACCACCAGCGATCAATCGTTGGTCACTCTACGCCCCTGTATTTCGAAGAGCGAGAAAATCGGCAATCCAAGACCGAAACAAGGAGCGACAGAAGAAACTTCTCGGACAGGAAGCGCCTGAATCGATTTTTATTTAAGAGGCAAGAATCGAGTAAATAAGGGCTTAGACCCCAAGGCTCACAACAAATTATGTTCAGCAATAGACGATCCGCTCTTGCCACGATGATGTGATCCAGCGCTACTCGGCTTAGGATTTGGCTAGCAAATTTTTCTCTTGCGACTTCACCCTCAGCTTAGCCCAATATAGGGCTGGCACTACACACAACCAGCTTTATCGACTCGCGCGTCATAGCCACGTACAAGTGCGATGAGTTCATGCCCTCTATATTCAGGATGACAGCCACTTCGGCTTCCAGCCCTTTGAACAGCAATATGCTGCCTACTGCACGCTTGGGCAATGGTCGGCCCAATAACCGACTCTCTTCCCACACACGCCTGGCGGTCTGCGCTATCCGCTCGAATCGTTGATGAAGGGGAATCAATCAAATACTATCACTGGACAGGCACATGCAGAGACACCCGGACAGACAAGCTGCCCGGGCTGAGCACTACTCCTATTTCTGAGAGTAGCGAAACAACTTACGTACCTATTACTACCATTCCCCACAATCTCCCGATCATGGTGTCTTGAGTGTCAGTCTCGCCAAAGACTTCGCTCGTTTACATCATCATTGCCGCCAGGCAAACGATTCAAATCACGCTGTCATCTTTCCCGTATCTTGCGATTGTCCTGTGGGTTTCGGTTAAATCACCCATACAGGACTTCCGTCATCGGACGTCTCGGTACTCAATTCCGCTCCCCCTGTTGCAAGCACGTTTTATGCACATGGTCTTGCGACCATGCGCTTCGGTGCGCCGGATACATCGACTGGTGCCACTCAGCCTCCGTCAACAGGTTCCCGTGTTAGCCAGTTGCTACTACGCCGTGATACGCCATCGTCTCATCTAGTCAGTGTGCGGGTGCCCCGCTTTCATTGCAGATTTCAGCTGGGAGAGATTCCAAAGTCCCTAACTTAACACTTGACCGATTTCCAACTTTAACCACCGTGGGACTGTTGCCCAGGCAATGGCTTACCACGACTCCACATTGCACCTCCCCACCTTCGTTGCCGAAGATTCCGGTGCTTTGACCGCTTAAGCTATTCGCCGACCTGCAGAGCTTGCGCCCCACAGTGCCATGCATCCAAGACTTCTCCCGATGCACTTATGTCATCACTGACATACTGACGCCTTCGGCTGTGGCAATGGTTGTACCGTTTCCAGCACCCCCATGGCAGGACTGGTGACCTGCTTTCACTTCTGGCAGGGTGATCTCAGTTACCTGAGGACCCGTGTCCACGTCGCCCAATCTCGATCAAAGTCGATTGGGTCGAATCGGGGGTGGATAGCCCCCGAAGCGCCCGTTGCAGCCGGACGAGCTCTATTAAGAGCATCCGGCTACGGCGTGGAACAATACGGTATGGCATACCGTATTGCTTGAACCTTGATCATGTCGGGGATGCGTTGGCGCACATCCCCGACCAGCTTGGCTGGCGGTGGAGATGGCGCACATGGATTCCCGATGCAAACAGTGTTCATTGCTGAGTTCCTACTGCTATATAGATACCACTTCGACTGAAATCGGCATGGCGAGGTAATTTTTTACCGGAGGTTCGCCGATGGGAGATGGTGATCGGGGCGTGCGCCATGTGCCCGATGGCTGTCCACGGCGGACATCCATCGGGAGTTTGGTATCTGTGGTATGGAATCTCTAGTAGTGTGCTTCGCACGCTTTAACACCACATATAAACATCAATCAGTGAGCCTCTGATTGATGCCAGGTCTTTGTGACGTTGTCTGTTCTATTTCCATGCGGTGGCTATACGGTATATCCAGTTGCCATTCAGGAGCCGTCAATGCCATATCATGAACCACTTTCCATTCCTTATGCCCGCATTCCAGTGAACAAAGCCCAGACCATGCGTTATCTGATGGAGATGATGCATAAGGGATATCGCTACTGGATCAGTGGGCTGATCCCGATCGAGAAGGCGGCAGCCTTAGCGCGGAAGTTCAAGGAGCGCTATCAGTGTGATGTCAGTAATAGCACCCGTTGGCGCAACAAGAAACAAGGCAAGGCGAATACGGTGTTGATCATGTATCCGCAAGTGCCAGGGCAGGATCAGCCGATCACGCATGTGCTGTGGTGGCTGTTGATTACGCCGGGAACGGGCAAGGTCTTCGAGGAGGAACATACCGCTATCGAGGATGCGCATGACAAGCATGGGAGGTTGCGTTGGCAACAGCAGTTTGTATTGGTACATCGACAACGGCCGAGGGCGCATGGGGGACAGTGGCATGTCACCTGGGAGATTCAGAAGCCGTACTATGCACACTTGTATGAACGCATCACGGGATTGGCCTCAGGACGGATACCCAAAACCCGCATTCATGCGACCCGTGCGGAACAACTGGAAGCCGAAATCGCCGATATGCTGCGCATGCCGGGGTTCAATGGGGTGAGGTTGCAGGAGATGAGCATCCTCAAGGAAGTGAGAAAGCTGTGGCATCAACACTACAAGGATGCACCGATGAATTGGCCGGAGCATATCCCTTATGTGGATAAGGCGCATAAGGTATTTAGACCCACATTAAGTACAGAATCATTGGCTGATACATGGACTTAGCTATTCAAAACACGCTCATGGTGATCAAACTGCCATCAATCAAAATCACATTGATGACAGATTGATATTATTTTGTTAAAAACAAAAACCCTGAAAACCCTTATACCCCAAGGAATTTCAGGGTTCCCATGCATTATTTTGATTGTTTCCGGCTAAATTACTCAAAGTGAGTCAGTCACCGTCCACGCATCCCCAAGACCGTGTCTATAGAGCACAAAAACGGCCAGGATAGGAACAAAATCAAGTTCTCGCACCCAGCAACGCAGGCAGGCAATCAGCGCATAGTCCACCTGGGACAAGTCCTATCTACCCATTATGTCAGCGGCATTAGCAATTATATGCAAATCCTTGCAACCCAAAGATTTCCAGGGAGTCAGGTTGACTCATGAGCAGTAAGAAGATCATTCTTTCTTCCTGTCCTGCCCCACCACTGCCTGATTGACTTGCTCATTCCTGGCAGGTGGGTGTTCGAGTAGTTCAAGCAGCCTGATGAATTCCTTGCGCTTCTGGGCGAATGCGATTTCGCGTTCGATGACCTTTTCCGCTTTTTCCTGGGCGGCCTGAGCGAGAAATTGGTTGATGCTGATCCCCAGTTTCAAGTTTTTCCTGGACATGGGCATTGACGCGGGGCCTGATGCGTTTGCTTGGTGAGGCGGACATGGGGTCTCCTGATGGGGCAAAGGTGTGACTGTGGTCATGAGATGATACATCCGACGGTAACGCTGTTGTCGAAACAGGGCGAATCTACACGGCTTCTGTGAACAGCACAGGATTTACCCCACTTCAGCTATCCTGCGTCAACAAAGCCAGCAGCTTGTCATGCACAAACAGCTTCTCCCGCCCGATCTGTCTTTCCGTCAATACGCCTATCTCGGGGCTGGCGAGTTGCTTGAGGTAGAGGGAGGCGGTTTGACGCTGGGCGATGTGGTGTTCGACCAGGGTGCCGATGCGGCAGCAGGGGTGTTCGAAGAGGAGTGGCACCAGGGCTGGGCTGTAGAGGTGCGGGAGTTGGGTCCGGATGTGCTGGTCGGTGGTGGTGATGAGGGCGCGGAGTGTGGTGATTTTGCTGCAGGTCCAGTGTGCGGTTTGGGTGATGCCGTCGAGGATGAAGACTATCCAGTCTTGCCAGTGGTCGGTGGCGGTGACGTGGTTGAGCAGGCGGTAGTAGTGGTCCTGGTGCTGGAGGATGTAGCGGCTGAGGCAGAGGATGGGGAGGGTCAGTAGTCCTTGGTCCACGAGGTAGAGGAGGTTGAGGATGCGGCCAGTGCGGCCGTTGCCGTCATGGAAGGGGTGGATGGCTTCGAATTGATAGTGGCTGATGGCGAGTTTGATCAGGGGGTCAATGTCGTCTTGGCGGTGGAGGTATTGTTCCCAGTTGCCCAGCAGGTCGCGAATGATGGGTTCGCCTGCAGGCGGGGTGTAGACGATCTCTCCGGTGAGTTGATTCTTGATGTTGGTGCCGGGGACTTTGCGGATGTCCATGAGGGTGCCCTTGAGCTGGCTGCAGAGGTCAACGGCGGTGTTGCTGCATAGGGGGCGTTGCTGGAGCTGAAGGTATCCCTGCTGCAATGCCGTGCGGTAGCGCAGGACGTCCTGGGTGGCCTGGTCTGCGCCTTGCTCATCGTGCGCATGTTGAAACAGTCGGTCTACCGTGGTGTGGATGTTTTCTATGGCGGAGCTGTCCTTGGCTTCCAGCATGGAGAAGAGATGAAGGAGGAGCGTCTGATGGGGCATGTCGTCCCCTGCCTGCTTCAGTGCTGCCAATGCCGCCCGTGCCTGGATGCAGGCTTTGAGGATGGGCCGGGTTTCGATCTGCTCTTGCGCTGGTGGCAACAGGGGCATGTGGTTGTAGGGCTGTGCAGGGTGCCAGGGCATGAGAGGGCTTTCGGGATGGTCAATCAGGGCATGGGGGTTCTACATATTCACGGAATGTGTCGATTATTTCCCATGTTTTGTACATGTTACCGCTTTATAGGGTTGGGCACCATGGGGAGTCAGGCCTTCACCTGACACCCCTACCCATCTATTGGCGAGAGCAGCATGTCTGTGCTAACGGACTTTCGGCTTACAAAGCCGTACATTTGCTCGCTTTTATAGGTTCTTAAGGCTTGATAATCACCCAGCCTTCCGAAGCCCGGATCACCAATTCACCATTGGCTGTGGGAACATAACCCAGGAAATCATGAAGCTGGCTTTTATCAAGACGGCGCTCTTTCAATGAGTTTTCACATTGGGCTACTATCACTCCCATTGAAACCAATTCCCTCAGTGCATCACCATAATCACTCGTCTTGAGCATCGCATCAGTTCCACCTGCAAATGCAATTAACTCCACTTGCAACTTGTCTTTCAACCTGGGGTCGTTCATCAAGTTCTTTATGTTTCTGATAGCCTTTCTGATAATGTCGGGATTGTTGCTATCAAGCTGATAAATTGCCTTGTAGCTATCTTTGTCAACCTCTGCGCCGGAGTAGGAACGGTTCTTATCCAATAAAGCATTATCTGCCATCGCATATTGAGGACATATCATGGTCAACAAGAAAAAAATTAGAAATTTATTCATCATCCACTTGCTCCAACACTACAAATTACCAAGTCTGTATTCATGAAGTACCTAAGTTTTCCGCAAGGTTTCCTGCATACGAATCAGAGATACCACCCCTGAAAGGGCAGTAATACCCGCGATGATCAATATGGCCACCTTCAGCCCGAACAGATCTGCCGCAACGCCTGTTATCAATGCGCCCACGGCATAGCCCAGATCTCGCCATAGGCGGTAGACACCGATAGAAGACGCCCGCCATGACGGGTGAGCCACATCTCCAATCGCGGCAAGAAGAGTGGGATAAACCATCGCAGTTCCCCCCCCCAGCAAGACACTTCCGAACATAAACCCTGGAAATGCCGTTGATAGGGCAATTATGACAATACCAAGCGCTTGCACCCACATCCCTCCGACAATAAACCATTTGCGACCGAAATAATCGGATAATATTCCGGTAAATATTTGCGTCACACCCCATACGCCGGGATAAATGGCGACCAATCCTCCTATTTCCTTCAGGTTCAGATTCGCTGCGGCAAACACAATAGGAAATAATCCCCATGCCATCCCGTCGTTCAGATTATTTACCATGCCAGCCTGGCTAATGGTGGACAGGTTACGATCCTTGAAAGAAGTCCTGCAAAAAACATCCCAGCCACGCGGTTGATCAATCGAGATATCCGGCCGGTGCAAGGTTTCTGCCTCATACTCCGCATGATGCTTGGTTTCACGGATGATTGCCGCGGATAGCAACAGACCTACCCCAACATATGCTATTCCAAGATAGAAGGGGTCTCTCAGGCCATAGCTTGAGGCAACCCATCCCGCTGCCAACGAGCTCAACGCCACCGCAGCATATCCAGCAAACTCATTGAGCCCCATTGCAAGGCCCCGCTGTTTTGATCCGACAAGGTCAACCTTCATAATCACGGTAGTTGACCAAGTAAAGCCCTGGCTGACGCCTAACAGTACATTCGCAAATATTATCCAATCCCAGTCGGGCGCCCAAAGCAAGATGAATGGAACAGGAATTGCCATCAGCCACCCACCGATCAAAACTGGCTTGCGTCCATAACGATCAGATAAATGTCCGGCCCAGTAATTGGTAAACGCCTTCGCAATACCAAAGGAGAGAATAAAGGAAAAAAGAACGACTTTCGAAGTCAGTTGAAAATCATGCTCGGCAACCATCGGAAGGATGCTGCGCTCCAACCCAACCATCGCTCCTACAAAGGCATTGATCAGTATGAGAAAGGAAAATTGTTTTACATTTGACCTTAACCCCAGGGTGATTTGACGAGCGTTAGCCATACAAGTCGCAACTACTATTTCTTAACCAATATCTGGTCTAGGGTCGACTGGACAATTTCCGGCTTTATCCTTCCTATATGGCTATAAACAATATTTCCTTCCCTATCTAGAATGATCGTGTAAGGAAGCACACCTTTGCTGTTACCAAGCGCCCTACTTAGTTTCATTGCTTCAAAATCCGCTGCCAGATTTGTATACCCGACTTTTGTAGTCTTAAGAAACTCCTGTACTTTCTCTACATCATCGGCAGCTATACCAAGAAAAATTACCCCCTGATTCTGATACGTCTTGCTCAGGCTGGAAAGATCCGGCATTTCCTCACGACATGGGCCGCACCAAGTCGCCCAGAAATTGACAACTGCTACATGCCCTTCCAGCCTATGCAACGAGTATGGCTTGTTATATGAATCAATAAATCTTCCTGTATATATAGGATTACTTTTCGCTTTAACATTACCATTTCCTGCAATGGACAAAGTATAGGCAAGCGAGTATATCCCACTGGAAATGACAAGTAGAAAAACCATCACAATGGTTGAACGTTCCATATCATCATCCTCACCAATCAAATGCCATTGATAGGTATTTTTAAATAACTGACGCCATTTTTCTCTGCCTTAGGCATTCTCCCGGCCCTAATATTGAGCTGAATAGAAGGAAGGATCAGTGTTGGAAACGCAAGAGTACGGTCCCGATTAGTTCGCATATACACAAAATCTTCTTCACTGACTGAATCATTCACATGAATGTTATTGGCTTTTTGTTCCGCAACGGTAGAGATAAACTGTGGCTCACGATTTGAAGGAGGATAGTCATGACACATATAGAGTTGAGTATCTGCGGGCAAAGACAAAATTCGCTTGATAGACTTAAAAAGAGCATAGGAATCTCCACCAGGAAAATCACATCGAGCCGTGCCAACATCCGGCATAAATAGGGTATCTCCTACAAAAACCATGTAATCTTCTACAATATAAGCCATATCGGCAGGGGTATGCCCAGGAACATTAATGGCCTTGACTCTGAGGCTGCCAATATTGAATTCTTCCCCATCAGAAAAAAGATGATCAAACTCTTCCCCAGTTGGCGCATCTGTTTTATCAAAATTAAAAACTACGTTAAAAACAGACTGTACTCTCAGAATGTGCTCTCCTATCCCAATGCGACCACCTAGCCTCTGCTTCAAATAAGGAGCTGCTGTGACGTGATCGGCATGAGCATGCGTCTCTAGAATCCACTCCACCTTCAAATTATTTAATTCAATATATTCAATAACTTGATCAGCCATTCTGGTAGAAGTACGACCAGATTTGGCATCGTAATCCAGAACTGCATCCACTATGGCACAGCTATTATTCGATTGATCACTAATAACGTGTGTAATAGTGAAGGTAATATCATCGAAAAATGATTCAACTTTCAGTATCATATAGGTTCCTTTTCTAAATTTATGGTTAGGTCTTACTTTCCTGTTGACCATGAACTACTAGATTGAATGTCTAAATGGATGAGAGAACAATAGAAAAACAATTGACTCCCACCGAAGTTGAGGTGTTAAGAGAATCAGCAACAAAAGCATGCTCATTGCTCAAACTCCTGGCGAACGAAGATCGCTTGATGATCCTTTGCCTTCTTACCCAGGGTGAGAAAAATGTAAAAGATATTCAACTGCTTACCGGTATTCCCCAACCAACACTTTCGCAACAATTGACAATACTTCGTGAAGAAGGCGTTGTTTCCACCACTCGTGACGGCAAATTCATTTTTTACAAATTGATTTGTCATGAAGTCGTACAAGTGATGCAAACAATGTCCAAGCTATACTGCGGTAAAGCGCTTGGCTATGCATAAAACCTAACATCTTATTTATCCGCCAGAGCTTCAAAAGCCTCACAGGCATGCAAGAAATGTTCGCCTGATAATTCCCTCAACAACTGACTATTCTTCAATCGATCCATGACAGGCCCTTTGATTTCGGCAAGGTGCAACTTTTTGGACATACTCCTAATCTGGGCATTCATAGTACATAGCACTTCCAAGGCAGTTGAATCTATGTGATTGATGGCTGCTCCCAACAAAACAATATCTGTCACCTTTGGATGCTTATGCAAAATCGCATGAACAGCATCCTCCACCGCTTGAATATTCCCAAAAAACAAATTTTCATCAATCCTGACAAATACAATATTGGGTACAGTTTCAACTTGATATCGCTCTATATTCCTGAAATGTTCTGTTCCTTTCACTCGTCCAACGATAGCAATATGGGGTCGACTTGCATTCCAAAGATATGACAGTACGGACAGTGATACACCAATCAAGATACCTGGCTCAACACCTATAGCAATCACGGATATTGCTGTCCCCAATAATGCAAGAGCATCTGCCTTACTGTACCTCCAAGTATGCTTTACCGTGCTCAAGTCAACCATTCCCAGTACAGCAACAATAATGGTTGCAGAGAGCACAGCATGTGGGAGGTAATAGAAAGAGCTTGTGAAACCTACCAAAACTATCATCATCAAAATAGCTGAAAAAACCCCTGCCAAAGGAGTGTTGGCGCCCGCATCAAAATTCACCACTGAGCGCGAAAAACCACCTACCACAACATATCCCCCAGAAATTGCACTAGCCACATTTGCTGCCCCTATTCCAAGCAACTCCTTATTAGGTCTGATTTTCTGTTGTCTTCGTAGTGCCAATGCCTGAGCTACTGAAACACTTTCAATAAAACCAACGATAAAAATTAATAATGCAGGCATCAATAATGACTTGCTCTGTTCAATATTTGGCAACTTATAATTCAACAATGGAAGTCCATCCGGAATACTTCCCACAATCTTGACTCCTAGTTGCTCAGACCAATTAAAATGTGATACCAGAAACGTCGAAACTATTACCACAACCATGGGGGCTAGTTTTGTCAACAGATTTGCTTGTATCTCTGGAATACCAACTTTCTTGAATAAAGTAGCAAGGCTGCTGCGTGCAAAATATAAAAAACCAATTGCAGCCATACCTATATAAACTGTAGGTAAATTGATATTTTCCCTGGAACTAACCAACATAACCAAAGTGCCAAATACAGTATCACTGGGAACACTGACTCCCAATATCCCTTTTAACTGCCCCACTGCAATTAATACTGCTGATCCTGTAATAAAACCATTGATAACGGGATGACTCAGCAAGTGCGACAGGAATCCCAAGCGGAATACTCCACATAACAAATAAATTACCCCAGTGAACATAGCAAGTTGTATTGCTAGAAATGTATATTCTGGAGAACCAGGAGACGCTAATGGAGCTAGAGAAGTAGCAGTCATCAGAGAGGCCACTGCAACAGGACCAACTGCCAATGTCATGCTTGTGCCAAAAATGGCATATGCGATGAGCGGAAAAATACTGGCATATAAGCCAACTTGTGGAGGTAATCCTGCAAGAAGAGCATAAGCCAAACTCTGAGGTATCAGCATAATCGTTACGATTATTCCCGCCGAAGCATCTCCTTGCAGAAAGCCTCTTCTATAAGATAGAAGCCATTCAGGAGCCCAGTTTCTGAACCTATGAATCTTATACTTCTTCTCTACATTAATATTCTTCATTGAATAACAGAACTTCTTACCATTAATATTAATACATTATATTAAAAAATATATTATCTGATACAGCATATTTTATAAAAAACCCATAATTTATTTATCTTGATAATAATGCGCCATTTTTGACACAAATATTAATTTATACCAAATATCATATGACATAAATTGTAGGGATTAAGTCACAATTTAAAAAAGGTTATTTTGCCAAAATTAACTAAATCAACCTATTAATCATTAACTTGCAAATAATGGCAAAATACTTGCTTTGATGAAAGTTAAAATAAATTTATATCATCAAAGATAAGAGGGGTATATATGACAAAGTCCAGCTCAAATTTGGTCAGTAATCAAAAGTTTGACATTGTAGTGGTTGGCGGCGGATCTGCCGGAATCAGTGTTACTGCAAGTTTATTGAAACGAGATTCAAATTTACGTATCGGAATTATTGAACCTGGTGAATTCCACTATTACCAACCTGCATGGACATTGGTCGGAAGCGGGGATTTTGATATAAAAAAAACAAGAAGGCCAATGCAAGATGTGATTCCATCATTTGCCACTTGGATCAAAAGTCGTGTCTCCTCGTTAATTCCAAGCCAAAATGCAGTAGAACTATCAGACGGGGAAAAAATTTACTACGATCAGTTAATCGTTTGCCCCGGACTTAGATTAGCTTGGGAAAAAATCGAAGGACTAGAGGCAACATTGGGGAAAAATGGCGTCACCTCCAATTACGCCTATGACTTTGCCCCTTATACAAAAGAATTGATTTCCAAACTCAAAAATGGAAAAGCAATTTTCACTCAACCTCCCATGCCAATCAAATGCGCAGGCGCACCTCAAAAAGCCATGTATTTATCTTGCGATTATTGGCTACGCCACCATACCCTTAAGTCTATAAATGTAGAATTCTATAATGCTGGTGCTGTCTTATTTGGAGTAGCTGAGTTTGTACCACCATTAATGAAATACGTAGAAAAGTATGATGCCAAGCTAAATTTCAATTCAAACCTAGTGAAGATTGATGGCCAAGCAAAAAAAGCATGGTTCGAAGTAAAAGAAGCAGATGGCTCAATAAGAAAAATTGAGCGTGAATTCGATATGATTCATGTAGTACCCCCACAAGTTCCTCATGACTTCGTCGCAAACAGCCCATTGGCAGACCCAAAGGGTTGGTGTTTGGTTGACAATAAAACTCTACAGTCTCCCAACTTTCCCAATGTATTTTCTCTGGGGGACATTACATCGACCCCTAATGCCAAAACAGCGGCAGCCACACGAAAACAAGTGGTAATTGTGGCAAAGAACATTATCTCCCTTCGCAAGAATCAGCCGTTGGAATCCTTTTACGACGGCTATGGTTCATGCCCTCTTACAGTTCAACAGGGTAAAATTGTCTTGGCTGAATTTGGTTATGGTGGCAAGCTACTGCCATCATTTCCATTGGATCCCACAAAGCCCAGGAGGTCTGCCTGGGCGTTAAAAGCATCCATTCTTCCTCGCTTTTATTGGGCTGGCATGCTCAAAGGGACGGAATGGATGACCAGATGCACAGACTCTTAATACATTTAAATAGGCCCCTCAACTGAGGGGCCTATTTAATTACATCGCCCCTTTCACAGATGATTGCGGCATTTCCACTGGTGAAAGGTAATAGGCAGCACGCGCTTCTTGCTCCAGCCTCTTAAGATTATTCCCCGTGAGCGCCTTCATGAAAGCGACCAGCTCCTGCTTCTCGGCAGCGGTTAATCCCAACGGCTTCAGCAATGGATCCAGCAGCGGATTCTCTTCTCCGCCTTTGTCGTAGAACTCGACTACATCTTCCAGCGTTATCAGCGATCCATCGTGCATGTAAGGCGCGGTCAATGCGACATTCCTCAATGTAGGCGTTTTGTATGCCCAGCGGTCGTCGGGGTTTTCCGTGATTTCAAAGCGCCCGACATCGTTGGGGATGTCTTCGCTTGCTTCATCCACCAACGTCAAATCGGCTTCCACGATGATGCCGGGAGCAAGCTGGACCGGCATGGTGTTGTTTTCTTTTTCATAGGGTACGTTGTTGGCATGATAACCAATGCCGGTGTTGTGAAATTTCTGGTCGGTGAAGAGGGTGTTTTTCTCGCCCATGGTGTGGCATACGATGCAGCGGCCCTTACCAGCAAATACTTTCATGCCGTTGATTTCCGCGGCGGTCATGGCCTGTTTGTCCCCACCGTACATGTAGCGGTCGAACCTGGAGTTGCCGGACACCAGGGTGCGCTCGTAGGCGGCGATGGCTTTGGTCAGCCTGTCCAGCGTGGCCTTGCCGCCAAAGGCGGCTTCGAACATGCCGTCATAGTCCGGCAGCTGGCTGACTTTTTCCACTACATAGCCCACGGCGGGATTGCCCATTTCGTTGAATGCGACGATGGGGTCAATGACCTGGTCTTCGAGGATGGGTTCGCGACCGTCGTGAAACAGCCGGTGCATGAAGGCTGCATTGACGACAGTGGGTGCGTTGCGCCGGTGGGAACGGCCTTCGATCCCCACGGACCTGGCCAGTTCATTGACGGTGAAACCTTGCTCGGGCACATGGCACATGGCGCACGAGATGGTGTTGTTGTGGGAAAGCCGGCGGTCCATGAACAGTTTCCTGCCCAGCGCTACTTTTGCCATGGTGAGGGGGTTGTCCTCGGGAATGGCCAGCTCGGGCAAGCCCAGCATGTCTTCGGCTGGCAGCTGGTAGGGGGCGTCGTGGAAAGAGGCAGACCCAGGCTTCCAGCTCCCCATCTTGTAAAACAGGGCACTGAAAAGTGCCCCCAGTATTAATGCCGCCATCACAATCGTGACTAGTCTCAATTGCCTGTTGATTGCCATCTGCCATCCTCCACTAAGGTAAATACACTACTTCTTTCTTGAGCGATCTGCGATTTCCAGTGTATGGATATCGTTCAGCAACACCTCGGGGGATAAATCCAGTGAAGAATAGATTTCCCTCACGAATCCTTCCCGGTCGATCAGGAACATTTTCAGCACATGTTGATATTGCATGGTTTGCTCTCCAGTTTTTGTATCGATGACTATTTCCACATTCTGGCCATAGCTATTAATCAGTGGCATCAAATGGTCAACATCCTGTGTGGTCAGGAAATACCATTTCACACTCGCGTCATCCTTGTTACCCCCACCCATTCGTTGCTCCAACTCAGCCATCATGGCGGGCGTATCCCGTATAGGATCAAAACTTAAGCTCACAAACCGCACATGAGAGGCAAGTTCAGGGTCTTTCTTCAAGTAACTCTTTAACGTATGCATAACGGTCATTGCCAAAGGGCAGCCATTGGCATCCGAGCATGATTCATAGAAAAAAGTGAGCAGGGTGTACTTATCCTTGATGAATTGTTCCAGCGGCACGATATTGCCCTGGCTGTCCAATACCTCGTAGCTGGCAGCTTTTTGAATTCGGTGTAACTCATATGATCCGGCTTCAGGCAAACCAGCGAACTTTTCTGGAAGAAGCTCCACATTCACTTCATGGTCATGATCGTGTCCCATTGAATGATGGTCATGATCCGGCGAATGCTGATGCGCATCTCCTCCTTCATGTGAGTGAAAAAGAATACCTGCCTGTTTTACCGACTGAGGAGATAGGTAGAGATAAAGCAAACAGGCAGATATCAGCAAGGCCAACCCTATCAAGAAAAATTTCACCCATCTATTGCGTAGCATATCGAATCAAAACCTTTCACTGATAGAGTCGGGGCGGAGATGTTTGCTGAGTCACTTGCGAGAAGACCGGCTGCATGTAGTCATACACACAGCACGGCCATCATCAGAGGAAGCTGACCTCACCGATTTGAAGCAACCTTCACATTGCTTTGTGTCGAGGCTTGCAAAGGCTTCAACGTATTCAGGTCGCGCGCCTGGAACTTCATGTGGTGCGCGCGGCCCAGCTTCAGCTTGTAGAAGTCCACCTCAAAGCCAGGCTTCAGTTCCTTGCCATCCCAGTGATACATCTTGAGGAATTGCTCGTCGTCCTTGCCCTTTTTGTCCCAGTTGGCAAGCAGGGAGGTGGTGAAGTACACCCGTTTGCCGTCAAAGCTGGGGGAGACCATGTTGACATGCGAGCCAATCTTTTTGACGTAGGTTTCCTTGGGTTTGAGCGGGTTGGTCATGTCCCAGTAGCGGGTGGTGCCGTCCATCATGGTGTCTATCCACATGCCCTTGCCATCGCCGGTCATGGCAATGTCGACCGGGAGCGGCATTTTGGCGGGGTCGCCGATGGTGCCGATCTCGTGCTGCTGCCATTCGCCCTTGTCATCCTGCATGTAGACATAGGCCTTGGAGGTCAGCGCCGTAGTGGTGACGGCCCAGTTGGCGCCATTGGCGAACGACCAGCGGGCTTCCAGCGGCGCGCCCGGGGTGTTGAAGATCTTGATCGGCTTCATGGCTTTGTAGTCCCACATGACGGTGGTGTTGCCGAATTGCTTCATGGCGTCGGGGTCTTTCACGACCTTGCCGAGGTCGGCCATGTAGTTGTTCCAGCCGGTGAAGGAGGTGGTGAGCATGACGCTTTTCTGCGGGTTGATGGCGGCGTCGTAGCCATAGCCGTCGCCGCCGTTGGTGGTCGGCATCAGTGTGGTGCTGACATAGTCGCCGGCATTGTTGTAGATGGCTATGCCGGTTTGTCCGCCGTGGTCCTTGGCGTTGGACAGGGCGGCGACGATCATGCGGCCGGGCAGGGCGTAGAAGGTGTGGGGGCCGACCAGGCCGGTCTTGGCGACGTAGTCATTGATGGTCTTGACCAGCTTGGGCTTGGCGGGGTCGGTGCCCACGTCGAAGATAAAGATTTTGTTGCTGTCCAGCGCTCCGGCCCACATGTAGCGCCGGTCGTCGGTGAAGCCCATGTGGTGGGCTTCGCCGCGCCCGCCGACGGAGAGGGTGTTGATGACCTTGCCGTAGGTTTTGGAGCTGGGGTTGGTATCCACGGTGACCAGCTTGTCGGATGAGGGTGTCCCGAATTTTGTGTAAACGGGGTTTGAGTTAACGGATAGGCATCC
>NZ_DAIUFW010000014.1:0-20980 GCF_036844465.1 Methylobacillus sp. | reverse complement strand
AGTTACGACAGTTTCCTGCCGAATGACCGTTTACACAAAAATTCTTACACCCTCGTACTTTCAGGCAGGATTTATATTATCGTATCAATGCATTCCCCATAAATATCCCCTCCTTACGTGAGCGACCGGAAGATATCATCCTTTTAGCTGAATATTTCCTGTTGAAATTATCCCCAAATAAGAAAATTACCTTTGACAAAGGAGCTAAACAGTTCCTACAAAACTATTCTTTCCCCGGAAATATCAGAGAACTACGTAATATGATGGACCGCGCTATCCTCTTATGCGATTCTCAAGTCATCTCTATGCATCATTTAACATCTGATGAAATATTTCCCCAGGAATCTACCCAACAGTCCCCAAGCAAATATTTCCGAGGAGATATCCTTCCACTGGAGGAGCTTGAGCAAATGTACTTACAATGGGCAGTAAGTGAAAGTAATGGGTCTAAACGTGATTTGGCGGAGAAGCTTGGACTAACGCCCAGAACCTTATATAGAAAGTTGAAAGAAATAAAGAGTCAAGTCGAAGAATAAAAAAACTGATCAAATTGATCAAATTAACGCCTATTGATCTCAATTAAGTGGGATCCAACCTAAAATATCAACGTGGGCCTAGTATTTCAATCAATTCCTCATCCTGTGGCATACCTTTATACCTTTTCAACTCTCCGTTATTGTCTCGGATAATAATGCTTGGCGTTCCACGGAACCCCATAGACACTAACAATGCCTTATTCGCATCAAGAATCCTGAGCGTGGATGCAGATATCGTTGTCAAAGGCTTGATGCCCCCTTGTCCGGCTTTGCTTTCGTTTTCATACAATGCAGCCGCACGATCCGGCGCTTCCAGAATCGCCGCTGCCTTCGCGGGACTATCTATCTTGATGATGCCCACAATTAAATGCCGCAATTGCACCTTTCCTGTTTCCACCCATGGTCTCGCCGCATGCCAAAAGCGGTTGCAGTAAGGGCAACTGGGGTCACTGAAGGTATATACGATGCGCGGAGCATTCTTTTTTCCATCCACTACCCAATCAGCTGATTCAAGTTGTACCCATATCTGGTCATCTACAGTTTTCTGAATGGCTTTCTGAGGCATCGGCGCATCACCTCCATTAACCTGTGCTGTTGTGGCGGCCCAATTCTCTGCATGGGAGCAATCACCCATGGACACGAAAACAAGCGCGATGATTGACGATATATACGATTTCCGCAGCGGTAGCATGACTGATCTATTCCTCGTGTTGATTGCTTGAAGTTGATTGTCCCAATCGATGTAATAAGGCTCCCTTAAGACTTGCCATGGTCATTTCCCCCATGTGCGAGTGCACCAGGAGGCCTTGTGCATCAAAAAACAATGTCGTGGGCAGGCCTCGTGATCGAATGACCTGCATGGTGCTTGAAGAAGGATCAATCAGCACATTCTTGAAATCCAACCCTTCCCGCTCAAGAAAAGCACGGGCTTGCTGTGCAGTTTCGCCTTGATTGATCATGACAAAATCTACTGCCGGGAATATCTTCTGTGTTTTCTCGAATGCCGACATCTCACGTCGACATGGCGGACACCAGCTCGCCCATAGGTTGAGTACAACAGGCCTCCCCTTGAAAGTACTCAAATTGACTGACTGCTGCTTATCAAGAGCCGCCAACTGCATATCAGGCAGAGGTGTTGTCGAACGTTGCCATAACCCCAGCACTACGCCTGCTAAAAACCAACACACCAGGCCAGCACATATACCGATAGACAAGGCAACCCCCAGCCTCCATCGGTTGCGAGTCCGCCATCCGACCAAGACAATTGCCGTCAACAGGCCTGACCACCAAGAAAAACCCCCATCGCCGATCGTGAAAACACTCAACGGCACTGCAGCATATTCCGGCCACCATTCCATAACATAACCCAACCGGGCACCCAGCAATCCCCACAACAACATGTCGAGCACTACTTCTGACGCATGATGGGATACCTGAGGGTCAAGTCGTCGGGCCGCGGCGCACGAAACCATCCATGCCATCAGGGCTGCGGAAAAGACGACAACGGCATGCATGGGCAATGGGCCAACACCAATCATGGTATGCCTGCTGTATCAAGTTGCGCCATGAACTCGCGCACGCTGACTTCGCCGACCATGCGCAAATTTCGCCGCTCGGCGCCATCCGGCCCCACCAGGATCAGAGTTGGCGGCCCCATTACCCCCCATCGCTTGAGCAACGCCCGGTCTATCACGTCGTTGTGCGTCACATCTGGGCGTACGACTTGCATCCCGGCCAACCGTCGGGCAACCTCAGCATTGTCGAAAACATTGCGCTCAATCACATGGCAACTGATGCACCATTCCGCATAGAAATCGATCAAGGTCCATTGTCCACGCTCCGCCGCCTCGTCGAGGCGCTTGTCCACGTCCTCGATGGTCTTTACCGCAATGTAGCTGACGCTGGATGCGGTGCTGGTTGGAAAGGCAGCGTTACGTAAATGTGCCAATGGCTGCAGGACGGAACTCGCCCCTGATGCCGCGCCTACCAACATCAGGATCGACCATAGACCGACAAATGCAGCGAAAAAACGCAATGTCCAGGCCTGGCGCTGCCTGGCAACAACCACTTGCGCCCAGGCGACAAAACCCACCGCCAGCGCCAACGACCACGCTCCCCACAGCAGCAGGCTGAACATTCCTGGTAAAAAACGTGCAAGCATCATAATGGCCATGCCCATCATCACGTAACCAAACACCACGCGCACTCGATCCATCCAGATACCGGGTTTGGGTAGTACATGAGCACCAAAGACAGCGATCACCAACAATGGCAACCCCATACCCAGCCCCAGTGCAAATAAGGCCAGGCCGCCTTGGAGCGCGCTGCCACTCTGTCCAATATAAAGCAACGCCCCCGCAAGCGGTGCTGTCATACAAGGTCCAACCAGTAATGCGGACAATAATCCGAGCACGATCGCTCCGCCGACGCTACCACCAGACTGCCCCCGGCCCGCGCTATCCACCCTGTTGACCAGGGCGGCAGGCAGCCTTAACTCGAACATCCCAAATAAGGAACACGCCAGCACCACAAAAAGACCGGCAAATGCACCGAGCAACCACGGGGATTGCAAGGTTGCCTGAAGATTGGCTCCAGCCAGGCCCGCCGCGACTCCAAGCCCCGCATAGACAGTAGCCATCACAAGCACATAGGCCAGCGTTAGAACAAAAGCACGGCGAGGCTTGACTTGGTTGCCAACCACCATCGTGGACACAATGGGAATCATTGGGAGCGTGCAAGGTGTGAATGCCAACAGCAATCCGAGGCCAAAGAACAGCAACGTACCCATCACAGGCCCCAGGATAGCGAGCCGTTGCGCCGTTGCCTGGTCTTCGGCAATCGCCGGCCCTGGGGATACGGCGAAGGGTTTCGCACCGTCACCGCGTGACCCCGCAGTTGGCTTCTGATTCCCTACGAGAGGAAGTGCCGTATCTGCCGCAGACCTCGGCAGAGAACCTGGCCCATCCCCCATCCCCTGGGGAGAAACAGCTCTAGATGAAGGCGCTCCCGCCAATGCCACGGGCCATGCCAGGTTGATGGTCTGTGGAGGATAGCAAATTCCCGCCTCTGCGCAGCCTTGCCAATGCAGCGTTAGTGGCCCTGGTGCCAGTGAGGAAAAACGCACCTGCAGCGTATCGCCCGTAAAAATTTCGGTATCACCAAAGAAATCATCATGCTTGGGAGTCCCGTGTGGCAACTCAAGGACAACCACCTGGCCTTGGCTATCCACCAGCTTCAAAGAGTGGCTGTAAACATAGTAGCCTTCGGCGATATGTCCTTGTACGGTAAAACCAGACGCACCCCTGCGTATATCATCCAGCTTCAGGACATCGGACGCATCCAGAAACTCATCCTTATCTCCCGGAGAGAAGGATCCTCTATCTGCCATTGCACTGCTGGCAACAAACCACAGTAAGAAAGCAAATACCATCGCTTTCCGATAGGCCAACAATGCTTTCAAAAGCATTGCAATGCCATACCCTACATGCCTGATCCCGACCAAGGCACTATCCTTGCGCATCATGGTATCTGCATCGGTAATACACGGATTTTCCACGGTCCCGCCGATATGATCGATGCGATTCATGACGTATCCTTCCTACCCGCAACCTCAAGCACCATACGGAATTTGACATCACCGGACTTCATTTTCTGATAAGCGTCATTAGCCTGCTTCAACGGCATCACCTCGATCCTGGGACGTACATGGGCCAGCACGCTAAAATCCAGTGCCCTTTCGCTGTCATAAGGAGTCCCCACTATCGAACCGATGACATCACGCTCACCGACAACTAGATGTCCGGTCAATATCTGTAAAGGTTCCTTGCCGGCCCCAAGCAAGACCAATCGTCCCTGTGGCTCAAGACCACTGATCAATGACGTTAGGATACCGGCATGGCCAACGGTACTGACGATGGCTTTTGCTCCTCCCATGCCCTTGAACCTCGAAACGGCCTCCTCATCGTTGGTATCGATGTAAAAGTGTGCTCCCAAGTCCAGCACATCCTCAGCAATATTACTGCCCCGCCCGATGGCGATCACCCTGAAACCCATTCGATGCGCATATTGCAACGCCATATGCCCCAACCCGCCGATACCCAGGATAGCTACAGTGTCTCCGGCCTGCGCGCCGCATTTTCTTAGCGCATTGAAAGTAGCGACACCGGCGCAGAGGATAGGCGCAGCTTCTACCGAATCTAGCCCATTCGGAATCGACACTAAGCCGGTAGCTCGCGCCAACATCATCTCGGCATACCCGCCATCGCAGGAAGAACCGACAAATGGCTGGTTCCGACACAGATGGAATTGGCCCTGGCGGCATTGCGCGCACTCATTGCAATGTCCGCCCAGCCGCCCTACCCCCACACGCTGCCCGACTTTCCAGATGGATGGAATATTAGCGCCCATCGCCACGATGCGTCCTACGACTTCATGCCCAGGTACGCGCGGTGGTTGCAATGAAGGGTCAACGTTTTCTATATCCGCAACATCGGCACCACAGATCCCGCAAGCTTCAATCGCAATCAGCACTTCCCCGTTCCCTGGCATCGCCACGGAGCGCTCCACCAGCTCCAACACTCCTGGCCGGGTTACTTGCATTGCGCGATAAGTGGTTTTCATATACGTCGCCCCGGATTGCTACAAGCCATGAAAAACATTCGTTAGCCCAAAGTTACCCTGGTCAACGGCCTGGGTCGCGAATGATGACAGCACGGCCTGCACACCTAACCTGGCTGCTTCGATGGCGCCAGCCACATATCCTGGATACTGGGGTGACCACTCGCTGGCAATCCCCATCAGGCATCCATGCCAGGGGCCGGATGCGGCGGTCACCGAGGGAGCCGGAATATGATGGTCGAGCATATCCATATCCATGGCAGTCGCGGTATAGGGGTCTTGCGCCCAGTCCTTGATGAGCTCGGCACAAGGGTGTGCAGCTTGCGCTCCGAAAAGGCGCGTGAATTGCGCACGGCAATGCATCCGCAATATGTCATCGGAGATATCCTTGCGCACGCGCGCCGGCACGCCGAAGAAACCAAATAGCGCTCCACCGCCACCGCGCAAGGAGGCATCATGGATTTCCACTAACGGCCCATGCGTACTGCGGGCCTCGCCTGACTGCCCATGTTCGCGCCAGAAAGGCGTGTCATAGACAGCGACATACTTGGCATGCGACGCCATCCACGTTGCCGTCGAACGCCACTGATAGGCTAATACCTGGGGCAGGACCGGCTCAAACTTGATGCTGCCTTCCGTCAGGCGCGGCGGCACAGCCAACAAGACATGCTCTACATGCCTGGTCGTGATGCGTCCTGAAGCATCTTCACTACCTAGTTCGATATTTGACAGTGTACGGCGCAGATAACGTACGGTCTGGCCAGTGACGATCCGTGTCTGATCCACTTGATGCCGCAGGGCATCGATCAACGACCGCATGCCTCCAGCCAGCCTCCAAGCTCCCATCGAACTCCCATCCCCGCGCATGCGCGTGAGCGGCTCATAGGGAGAGCGTTCCACCATCATATCGCCCGTATCAAATTGTTCGAAGTGCTCCAGGCCAAGCGTATTGATCAGTTGATATAGCTCTGGCTGGTACTCGGGCCAGAACCAGGTTGGGCCAAGATCAAAACGGTCGATAGCGGCCGCTTCAGCTTCCGGCGCTACCTTGCCCGGGGCGGCCACAGACATGATGCGCCCACCCAGTACATCTCGCGCCTCCAGCAATACATAATCCCGAATACCCTGATGCTCCAGCAGATACGCAGCATACAAACCGCTCACCCCACCGCCGATGATCGCAATGCGCATGGGTCGCATCTCTACAGCCCCATTAGCGCGCCACGCAGGTGGCCGGTCTTGATATAAAGGGTAGCGCCCTGCTTACCTGCGGTGACTTCAAGTTCATCACCTACCGGCAAGCGCATCCAGCTTCCGTGCTCATGGGCCACATCATCGACGGCCAGCCCTCCGGTCAACACCAGCAGTTCGGTGCCCGTCACGGATTTGACGAGCATGGATTCATATGGAGCAAGATATTGCAACCAAACCTGCTCAAACTCGCTGGAAAAAAGTGGGCAAATCTCATTATTTCCCTGACGGCGCCATATCGAAGCATCCCGGGTATTGATACGCACCCGACACTGCTCATGTGGCGGCATCTGGTGCAGCTTGACAAAGATGGTCGCACCTTCCTCGCTGTATGGCCGATGACTGGAATCTGGAGGATTGCGCAGATACCAGCCGGCTCCATAATGTTCTTCGCCTTCGGAAAAAACACCGGCCAGTACGAGAATTTCCTCTCCTCCTGCATGGACATGTCGTGGAAAATACGATCCCGGAGCATACTTCACGATGCTGGTCGCACGCCCCTTCTCCTCTCCCGCCCGATCCAGCATGACGCGTTCGATCCCTGCTTGCGGTGAGGCAACCCATTGATACTGGCGAGACGACACAATGACACGCTGCGAAAAATCCGCATTGACAAGCATTAGCGTTCTTTCAAGAATGGCAGCAAAAAGATCGCTACATTCAGCTTCTAATCAACCAAAAAATAAGGATAAAAAGAGATGCTCCTCCCTTTTTATCCTTTGAATTAAGTACAAACTATTTGAAAGTCCAGGTTAAACCAAGGCCGGCTTGCCAAGTGCTGGCCTCGACTTTGGTGAAACCAATCGTTTCATGGTTCTTGAGGGCAAAGGCAACATGCGTATCTAATGAAAGCCTTTCATTGAAGGCATAGCCAAAACCTGCGGAAATCTGGTCTTCCCAGATTGGCTCAGCATTGGTTGCTTGGAAGTATTGAACCAGGGAAGGATTCAACTGCAGAGTTCCCATCGGAGAGCCCATCGATGGAACGCCCGCAATCGTGGAGCCAACGTTCTTCTTAATGGGATTACGGGCGTGACTATAGCCCAGGCGCCATTTCGCAGCGCCAGTAGTCAGCTCGCCGCCGACCGAGAATACGGTCTGATCACGGAAGATATCTTCATAGAGTTCCGCGGAGGACCAATCCTTAAAAATTACATCGGCACCGATACGCAGGTTACCACCCATCAAGGAATTGTTGGAAACACCGATCGCAAATTCCTGGGGCTGGGTTACATGGACATCCCAGAAGTTACCTTTTCCTGGGCCAATTGGGCCGCCATTATCCACCACATTGTCATACCTGATCTTCAGTGGGCTTCGGTAGTACGCTCCGAAACTTGTCGATTCGCTCATGTCATACTTCGCACCCACCGTTCCACGGAAGCCAAACCCGTGCGTGGAGGCAGTATTGGACGAAAGCCCCATTTGCAGATAGCCATTGCCGATGGTAGCCGCCGCGCCAAATGACAGTTGGTCCGTGACCTTATATGCCAGGCCGACATTCGCCATGAATACCAGTAATTCCGAATCTGGATTCAGGCTACCCGGTGTGTCGCGGAAGTCGGAACCAATGCCAGACTGCGCTGTCAGCCCAAGGCCAGCCACGAACCGATCCGAGAACGCCTGGGTAATGGCGATGGTAGGCACCAGGTAGTTGTCCGCCTCAGACTTAGCCTTCCAAGGCACCCCTGTATTACCACCGCTATGCTTGGCTCTTACCGTAGGCTTGTAGAAGGTCGCCCCGAAGGAAAAGTTAGTACCCTCGTTGAACTGAGTCAATGTGGCAGGATTGCCAAACACCGCTGCAGCCGGCTCAATGGAGTGGGCAATGCTCACACCTGCCATTCCTCCGGCAGCTGGCAACATAGTGTTGTTCAGGTCAGTACCATAATTCGCAGCCAATACTGGTGTTGAAGCAAAAACACCCGCAACCAACATCGCTATATTAGGTGATTTTATTACAGACTCTCTCACGTTATTTAAGATAGTACTGATCGCATACATATGTTTATTCCTCCTGGCAGCCTCCCCAAAAGATAGATCCCAGAGGTCAGCTATTTATTTATCGATAGTTTTAAAAGATTACATACGACATACAGCCAGAAGAATGATTAGCAACAACCAGACCACCACAACTAACACATTGAATATAAAACATTAAGTTAAATTTAAGATAGAAAAACAATTAAAACAAAACAAATAAAAAATGCCAAAATTGGCATCTAATTTTCTGAAAAACCACATACTTAAGACAAAATTGTCTTTTACTCATAAAACATACCCCAATCCTATTCTTCAGGATTGACTAATTTTATTGATATTTGAGGTGATGCCAAAATTGGCACATCTACTGTCATTTAGGTCATATCCTGTATTTTTTTGACATAAATTTCCTCAGAAAAATACCAGTCCCGCCGCATATATAGATTATATTTATCTATAAAAAACAATCTATTAAATATCCTGGCACTTAGCTTGCTTAACTCCACTGCTGATTTCACTTAAGGATTAAGTTGCTTCCCAAGGCCTATCAGCAAGACAGTCAATCAAAACCTTATAACGAACAATTTTTGGCGTAGGAGGATGAAATATGTCACAGGAGTCAGTTAAGAACGCATTAGGTGGCCTGATTGAAGTTATTAAGAGCACGCCGTCTGCATCGCGTGTTGTATTCCGCGCATCAACCAAACTGGAGGAGGATGTTCGCTGTATAGCTAATGTTCGTGATTTTCCTCCTCTCACCATTGATGAACCGCCAGATTTAGGTGGTAGCGATCAAGGCATGAACCCTGTCGAGCTTGTATTGGTAGCATTGGGTACATGCCAAGAAATCATGTATTCGGCTTATGCTGCCTTCATGGGGATTAAGCTAGATGAATGTAAAGTGGACGTAAAAGGCTACCTGGATTTAAAAGGACTGCTCAGTATTGATCCCACGGTCAACGCCGGCTATCAACAAATTTCATTCAACACCACCTTGCGCAGTTCTGCGAATACAGAAGCCATAAAACAATTAATTGAAGTAGTGGAAGGACATTGTCCAGTAATGGATATTCTTGCACGCGCCCAAAAAATCACAGGAGAAGTCACACACAATGGCGAGCCAGTGCATTCACTGACTATTAATTAATGATGTATGTTGGCTCATCGCCATATGCGGTGAGCCTTATTATTCTTCTGGAATTTCTATGAAAACTCTCACTGCAAAACAAATGGTTGAGAACGCCAAACAACATATACAAGAAGTGGATGTTTATGCGGTACAAAAAATGCTTGAAGATCCAAATATTATTATCATTGATGTAAGAGAACCCATTGAGTTTTCCACTGGCCATATTGCAGGAGCAACCAATATCCCTCGTGGCGTGCTGGAATTCAAACTTGATCCAGAGAGTTCCAGTGATTACCCTCATCTACAGAATAAAGACATTCCAATGGTAGTGTATTGCCGATCTGGGGCAAGAAGCGCCCTGGCAGTTCAATCCATCCAACTGCTAGGCTATCACCGCGCTGTATCCATGATTGGCGGTATTGAGAAATGGAAAACCTCCAATCTTCCCTACACTGAGCCACAATTAAACTAAGACAGAATTGGGTCAAACCCAATCTATAATTTCGGAGGTTGAGATGAGTCTATCAGCAGATTGTTTATATCATACTGAGCATACTTGGGTTAAACAAATTGAGGGAGATGAAGTGCTCATCGGAGTATCATATTTTGCTCAAGATACTCTTGGAGACATTGTTGAAGTTTCCTGTCCAATAGTTGGCAGCACAATTACCTGTGGAGCTCCATGCGGCACTTTGGAATCTCGCAAGACCGTATCTGACCTGATTGCACCTATCAGTGGTGTCATTATTGAAATTAACAAGACTCTCGGCTCTGAACCCTTTCTCATCAATGATGATCCACATGGCAAAGGTTGGATTGCCCGGGTTCGAATAATAGATCAAGAAGAATTAAATCATCTGATTGATCTAAACAAATATAAATCAATCATTGGATTCTAAGCTAACTAAAAACCCCATAATTACCTGCTTTGGATTATGGGGGTTTTTTGATTGGTAAATAAATATGAACCCTAAACCAGAAATAAGAGAGATCGGTCAAGCCAAGACAGCTCGCATACCCATTAAGATCATACCTGAGCCAACCCTCAAGAAACCCAACTGGATCAAGACACCGCTGGTCTCCACTCCCCAGTTCATGTCAGTCAAGAAATTATTACGTGAACAAAAACTGATGACTGTATGCGAGTCAGCCTCCTGCCCTAATATCACCGAGTGCTTCAGCAAAGGTACGGCAACGTTCATGATCCTGGGAGACCTATGTACCCGTCGTTGCCCTTTCTGCGACGTTCCGCATGGCAGGCCACAACCTCCAGATCCTCTTGAACCAATTCACCTGGCCGAGGCCATTCGCTCGCTGCGATTGAATTATGTCGTCATTACCAGTGTGGACCGGGATGATTTGAGAGACGGTGGCGCCAGACATTTCCTTGAGTGCGTCAAGGCGATACGGTCGACAAGCCCCGATACCAAGATGGAACTTCTGGTACCGGACTTTAGAGGCCGGTTGAATACAGCCCTTGATCTGTTGAAACAGTCGCCGCCCGAGGTATTGAACCATAACCTGGAAACAGTTCCAAGATTGTATAAACAGGTACGTCCCGGTGCCGATTATCTGCATTCGTTGCAATTGCTGGAGCTGTTCAAGCGCAGAAATCCGTCGGTGCTGACCAAGTCGGGCCTGATGGTCGGCCTGGGTGAAACCGAGGAGGAAATTATCAATGTCATGAAGGACTTGCGCCATCATCAAGTCGACATGCTCACTATCGGTCAATACCTTCAACCCACAGAGTTTCACCTGCCTGTACAGCAATTCGTCTCACCCGAGCAATTCAGCATTTATACAGCCAAAGCGTACGAACTAGGGTTTACTCATGCCGCTTGCGGCCCCATGGTGCGTTCGTCCTATCACGCTGATGCTCAGGCAGCACCATTACTAGACAAAACAAAACAGCCAATATGAATATGAAGGAAATCAGAATGCATGCAAATGATACAAATCGTCCATCCTTTGATGTGGAAACAGAGATTCTTGTCATCGGCGCAGGGCCTGGAGGTTATACCGCTGCGTTTAGAGCAGCGGACCTGGGCATGAAAGTCGTACTGGTTGAAAAGGAAGTCTCCCTCGGCGGTACATGTCTGAATGTCGGTTGCATTCCCTCCAAGGCACTCCTTCATGCAGCCAAGGTCATTACTGAGGCACAGGAAATGACAGGGCACGGCATCAAGTTCTCTCATCCCGAGATTGATCTTGAAGCACTAAGAAGCTGGAAGTCCTCCAATGTCGTGGATCAACTCACGGGAGGCCTGGGCCAGTTGGCCAAACAGCGTAATGTACAAATCATTAGAGGCACGGGCGAGTTTATCTCTACGCATGAAATGCGCGTTGTCCATAGTCAGGAGGACTCCAGTATTGTTATCCGATTCGACCATGCCATCATTGCGGTAGGCTCTCATCCTGCGACTATCCCCAACCTCCCTCAAGATCCTCGTATCATGGACTCATCCAGTGCATTAGCAATGGAGGTCATTCCGAATCGGCTGCTGGTCATCGGTGGAGGTATCATTGGCATGGAATTAGGTACCGTATATGACGCATTTGGCTCGAATGTCACTATTGTGGAGCGCTCCCCTAGTCTGATCAAGGGTTGTGACAAAGATGTCATCCGTCCGCTCCATCGCAGAATGAGCAAGCGTTTCGAGAAGATCATGGTGAATACCGCAATCACCCATATCACTCCGAAAGAGGACGGCATCCATGTAGGCTTCAATGGCGAGCATAATATCGAGAACGAAGTGTTCGACCGGATTCTTGTCGCGATCGGACGCAAACCAAACGGCCGCAAAATTGGCGCAGAACATGCGGGCATATATGTCGATGATGCCGGTTATATTCCCGTGGACAAGAATATGCGAACAAATGTCCCGCATATTTTTGCTATTGGGGATGTCATCGGAAACCCCATGCTAGCCCATAAGGCAACCCATCAAGGTAAGATTGCGGCAGAAGTCATTGCAGGACACAGTGCAGAGTTCCTGACAACGGCTGTTATCCCATCCGTCGCCTATACAGACCCGGAGATTGCCTGGGCTGGCATGACTGAAACTGAAGCCAAGACACAAGGCATCCCTGTAGAAATTTCTTCATTCCCTTGGGCAGCAAGTGGTCGAGCCATGTCAATCAATCGTACGGAAGGCCTCACCAAGCTGATTTTCGAAAAAGAAACCAATCAGCTTATTGGTGCGGCTATCGTTGGTACCAATGCTGGAGAGCTCATTACCGAAGCTGTTCTTGCCATTGAATCATCCACCAAGGCCAAATCTCTTTCCCAGGTCATTCACCCTCATCCCACCCTCTCTGAAACAATCTGTTTTGCTGCAGAAATGAATCAGGGAACCATCACAGATATCTATATACGCAAATCATCCAAAGCTGCATAAGGAAGAAAATCAGGGTTTATTACCGGTTTATCAGCAATAAACCCATCAACTTCATAAAATGTGGTTAATATGAAGAACTCTTCTGTTACAAAATTCACTTCAGAAAAGAAAAAATCTATCTATAAAACGGATATTTATCAATCCTCTCTATGGGAAATCTTAGATACTACCTTCCTTCCTATACCCGATAGCTATCAAGGGTTTTCGATAGATCATCAATTCCCATTTTCAGCACAAAAAAAGCTGTTTGGTCCTCTTACTATGGATATATTAGGATCGTTATTTTGGCTGACAGCTCGTCAACAACTTCCTAGATTAGAAACTGTAGGATTTGATCAGGACTTAAGGCCATGCTTTGTGAACGATTTTATTGATCCTGTATATATATTGATCTGGGACAGTTACAAAAGTCTTTTACAGCGCTATAACCCTTATCAACATACACTAGAAACCATCAAGACAATCGAGACAGAACTATTACACTCTGTTCAACGCTCAATTGATATACACGAAGGAAAGATAATATTACTCATGAAGGAAACTAAAGATATTTCCTCTCGATATAAATTTAAAACTGGAAAATTATGGCAAGATATCCATACTATCCAAGGTTATCTTGCATTAGCAGCTGAAATGTTGCATTTGAATTACGCTCCAATTTGCATATCAGGTGCACTATGGATTAGTCAATTGAATGGTTCTAGTAAACAATTACACACTATTGATATGAGCGTTGTAGGAGCACGATATTTTTCAGTGTGAGAGTCACTTTAACAACGCAAATTAATGTATGAGAGCGAAATCTACTGTAAAGCAGATATGGATCATGAGTGCCTTGGCCATAGGGATACTTTGTACCGTAAAAACAATACATATTGCTCAAGCTCAGCAACAATATCCCTCATGTTCCAACGATGTGATTTGTTCTATTCCAACTAATTTCCGAGTACCGCCCTTTCCCGAGACGCCTGAAGGCAAGCTGGCTGCCTACGGCAAGCTATTGATCACAGAAACTTATGCCCAGATCGGGCCTGAAAGCAAGAACCCAATCACCGGCAATCATCTGGCCTGTGTGAGTTGCCATTTGAACGGCGGGACAAAGCCCTTTGCTGCGCCTTATGTCGGTTTGACCGGGGTGTTCCCGATTTTTATTGGCCGTGAGGGCAAGGTGGAGTCCTTGGAAGAGCGCGTGAACGGCTGCCTGGAAAGAAGCTTGAATGGCAAGGCTATCGATGTGAGTAGTCATGAGATGCGGGCGATTGTGACGTATATGAAGCATTTGAGCACGGGCGTTCCCGTAGGCAAGCGCATTGCAGGCCAAGGGTTTACCACGCTGGACGTTCCTGCGAGAGCCGCCGATCCGTTGGCGGGAGAAAAGGTGTATGCCAAGCATTGTATGGCTTGTCATGGTGAGGATGGCGAGGGTAAGCCTGGCTCGGCCGGTAATCGTGAAGGCGGATATCTGTTCCCGCCGCTATGGGGCAGGGATTCTTATAACGACGGCGCAGGGATGGCGAGATTGCTGAGTGCCGCAAGGTTTATTAAAGGCAACATGCCGCTTGGGGTATCCGCGGAAAATCCCGTGCTGTCGGATGAGGAGGCCTATGACGTGGCAGCCTATATCAATAGCCATGACCGTCCCATTAAACCCAATAAAGAGAAAGATTATCCGGACTTGACGAAAAAGCCAAAGGATAGCCCCTACCCTCCTTATGCAGATTCGATTCCACAGCCTCAGCATCAATTAGGGCCATACGATTTTTCCCAATAAATATAATGTAGCCTCCCTCTTTTAACCCTCTACTCTAGTATGACTGTTTAATTATCTAATTGCAGTCATCTGCACAATATTGTCGAACTCGTTTAATACATCCGGATGGTTTTTTGTCATATAACGCAAGAGAGCTTTGTTAGACGTCAGTTTGGCAAGATATCCTTTAGCTAATCATCCTGCTCATAGATTTTCTGCCAGCTTGAATTGTTCTTGGAGATTGCCCATCTCAGGAGCAACGCCACGCTCAATAGTGTGTCCGAATCATGAAATGTTCCTACATACTGTTAAGCCATATATTGAAAACCATACCCGTTTCGGGTATAGTAAAAGAGTGATGATGGCACACATTTTAAAGCGGAAGGATTTTGCACGATGGCAGGCAAGTGAGAAACTGCCCGATGCTGCCTTGTGCAAGGCCGTCAAGGAAATGGAAAGCGGTCTGATCGATGCAGACTTGGGCGGCTTTCTCTATAAAAAGCGGGTAGCCCGTCCAGGCGAAGGCAAGAGTGGCGGCTATCGTACGCTGCTGTCGGCCCGGATCGGTAACCGTTACGTATTTCTGCATGGGTTCTCCAAAAGTGACAGGGCGAACATCTCGCAGGATGAGAAAAAAGCGTTGCAGTTCACGGGCAAGGTGTTGCTGGAGTTATCTGCCGATGCCTTGTCGAAGGCATTACAGTCAGGCGTGTTATTGGAGGTACATTGTGAGTAAGATAATTGAATCCCTGCGGGGCGACTTGGCTACACTGCATGAAGCAGGTGCGATCAGCAAGGTGACGATGCGCGAGTTCGATGCGATCTGTCCGCCGCCAGTGCGGGAGTTCGACGCGGCGGATATCAAGCGCCTGCGCGAAACCTTGAAGTTCAGCCAGCCGGTGTTTGCGCTCCACTTGCATACCACGGCCTCGACGGTGCGCAAGTGGGAGCAAGGCGAAACGCATCCCACAGGTCCAGCGCTCAAACTGCTCAATATCATTGCCGATAAGGGGTTGCAGGCCATCATTTGATGCCTGGCGAGGAAAACAAGCGTTGGCAACGTAATCCTGCAGTCCTTTCACCAAGTGAGTGATGACACGTATATCTCGGCATTATTTCTCGGGATCAAATGAACAGAGATTAAAGAGAGCTGATACCCTCTCCTCCAACCTTCCCCCTTGAGTGACCCTGCTATAATCCATCGATCAATGACACGCTTGTGATCATGACATGATGATTGGGCATCAAGGGGATGGGAGATGGTGAAGTCGGAATTGGAGCATAGGCTGGCCAGGCGATTCGAGTCATTGGCGCAGAGAGATGTGCGCATGGCGCTGGATCTGATGCTGGGCGCCATGTCCAAGGCGTTGGTAAATCAGGGGCGTATCGAGATTCGCGGGTTCGGGAGTTTTGCGATCAATCATCGTCCCACCCGCATGGGCAGAAACCCGAAGACTGGCCAGGAGGTGATGGTGCCTCCCAAAGCCGTACCGCATTTCAAACCGGGACTGGAGCTGAAGCAGCGGGTGAACATTGTGCCCGAGGTTGCCGAGGTGGAGAGATTGGTGGCTTAGCCACTTCTCACTTTGGTACAGGCCACTCGCCAATCACGGACGACAAGGTTGCAAGGCACATGAGCCAGCGTGTGATCGGAAAGCGTATCCGGCCCCCAAAGCGGGCCATACGCCAACGGATGGTGAGCCTGATCACAGTGGCGGTGTGATCGTTTGGTTGCATGATGTGATCGTTTGGTTCATCGGTGTGAGTTTTTGGTGCGGCCATATCTATCCGCAACAATCCGATTACATTGGAAAACCATTTTAAATAAATAGGTTATCCATTTATCCAAAGTGATACAGCATATGGTCTGATATCCATTCCAGACGATTTAATCTGCTTTGTAGGGATTATTTACCAAATGTTCACACCACGGTAATGATGGTAATAAAATCATCATGTTATGAATGAATTCCCTGATCCACAGGGTTATTTTTTCCACCAATTCATCACACCATCAAGGTTCGGCTATCCTTTCGGGCAGCCGCCAGGCTGTAATAGCCCATCGTCGGTATCCAGTTGGGCGGCAAGAGCTCGTCGATCCGGTTACCTGGCCGTCTTCCCGCATGGCAGCGCCTAAGGGATAAATATTTGGATATACTGCAAATATCGTACTCAAGCTACGACTATCGCAACTATATCAAATTGACTTTCCCTTGGGAAAGCTGTAAAAGTCGTAGCATGGCTACGACTACCTCAAGCAAGCTAAATGCGCTCTACACTCGGCTGGCGCCGGGGACACCGCTGACTTCGGAGGACCTGGCGGCGCTGGGTATCTCTGCCGACCTAGCTGTCCACTATGTCAGGGCAGGGTGGCTCACGCGCCTGGCGCGCGGGGTGTTCTGCCGTCCGAACGACGCCCCAGCACTCCATCCCAGCCTGCTGCTGTTGCAGCGCCGGTTCGAGGGGCTGCACGTCGGCGGCAAGACGGCACTGGACTGGTACGGCGTACGGCAGTACGTGTCGCAACAGCCGATGTTGCATCTTTATGGCTGGACGGCAGGACGCTTGCCAGAATGGTTCACTGAGCGCTTTCCGGCCGAATACCACCGCAAGCGGTTGTTCGACGAGAAGCCGGATGTCTTGCTGCACGTCGATCCCTTCGAGCAACGCAGCGGGGCGCCACAGGTCTCGGCGCCAGAGCGGGCATTGCTGGAGCTACTGAGCGAGGTCGGCGTACGACAGCCCTTGCAGGAAGCACGCGAACTTGTCGAGAGCGCCTACAACTTGCGCGCCGATGTGCTGCGCGAGCTGTTGCAGCATTGCACGAGCGTCAAGACCGTGCGGCTGTGCCTGCAACTCGGCCGCGAGGCGTCATTGCCCTGGGCGGCCAAGCTCGACCCGGCCGCGCTGCCGACGGGCAGCGAGCGGCCCTGGGTGTCTCGTTCCACCGATGGCCTATTGGTGCTCAAACCATGAATCAGACCTATCTCAATACTGCGCGCCTGCTGACGCAGGTGGCGCCACTGGTGTTCGTGGATGACACCTTTGCCTTGAAGGGAGGCACGGCGATCAATCTGTTTGTGCGCGACATGCCGCGGTTGTCGGTCGATCTCGATCTGGTCTTTCCCGATCACACGTTGCCGCGCGATGAGGCGCTGGAGCGCATCAACGAGGCCATCCGGCAAGCTGCTGAGCGCTTGAAGAAGCAAGGACTCCAGACGCACGCGCCGGCGGCCGCAGCGGGGGAGACGAAGCTGCTGGTGCGTCGTGGCCCGATCCAGGTCAAGGTCGAAGTCAATTTCGTCATGCGCGGCACCGTGCAGCCCGTACGTCGCGCTTCGCTCACGCCGATTGCCCGCGACGTGCTGATGGCCGATCTGGAGATCCCGGTGGTGTCGTTGGAAGACGTGTACGGCGGCAAGCTGGTGGCTGCGCTGGATCGACAGCATCCGCGCGATCTGTTCGACGTGATGCAGCTCTTTGCGCATGAGGGCATCACGCCCGGCATCCGACGCGCGTTTGTGGTCTATCTGTCCAGCAGCAATCGGCCAATCCATGAAGTGCTGTTTACGCCGCTGCGGGACATTCGGCATGAATACGAGCACAACTTCCACGGCATGACGGCCGAGCCGGTGCCGCTCGATGCGCTGCTCGCCGCGCGAGAACGCATGCTGCAAGAACTCCAGCAGGGCTTGGAGGCT
This sequence comes from Methylobacillus sp., assembly GCF_036844465.1. Taxonomy (NCBI): domain Bacteria; kingdom Pseudomonadati; phylum Pseudomonadota; class Betaproteobacteria; order Nitrosomonadales; family Methylophilaceae; genus Methylobacillus; species Methylobacillus sp. The sequence continues at coordinate 2,615 of NZ_DAIUFW010000014.1, read as the reverse complement.
GACGAAAGACGCTTCCTGCTGTCGTTGGCTGCTGGCGCGCCGGAGTGGTCGCTGCTGGGCATCAAGCACCTCGAACAACTGCCGGGCATCCGCTGGAAGCTGCACAACCTGGCGCAGTTGCAGAAGACCGATGCGAGGAAGTTCGCCGAGCAGGCAGATACGCTGGTCGCCCGGTTGGGGTAGGGGGCTCCTCAATACGTCGGCCTGACCCGAAGCCCGTTGGGCATTAACAATGGACACAAAACCCAGTGACTTCTCCTCGCATTGCCGATCGATTTGCGTTCCATCGTTCTACGCCACAGATCACGGTTGACGAGTACGAGCGACGCCGCGTGATCGAACTCGGCGAGTGGGTGGCTGCGCGAGACCGCATCTATCTCGACAAGTGTTTCTGGATTCACCTGCGCACCGCACGCACGCTCGCGTCGAGTCCACCGGGCGCGGCGGATCTGTTGGATGCCCTCGTAACTGGTGTCTCCAATGGTCAGTTGGTGTGTCCCATCAGCGATGCACTGTTTCTTGAACTAATGAAGCAGTCGGACCCAGTAACCCGGAGTGCAACGGCCGAACTGATTGACGAGCTGAGCTGTGGCATTACGCTTAGCCCCGAACCGACGCGCGTGGCGACGGAGGTAGCGCATTTCCTTCACGCGAATGTTGGGCACAGCGTTCATCCATTGGAACACTTGGTCTGGACCAAGGCCCCGTACATCCTGGGTGTCCAGCATCCGGTGGCCACAGCCTTCCCAGAGGATGAGCGGCTCGTCATTCAGAAGGCGTTCTTCGATCACCTCTGGGAGGTCTCTCTATCGGCGATGGTTGGGACCATCGGAGACGCTTGGCCGCTCGCTTCGCCATTCGTTGACATTGCCGATCGGCTGAATCGTGACAACGCTACGCATGCTCCGTCGATGAAGAGCTTCCGGCAGGTTTATCGCGACGAGATTAATGGTGTCTTGGAACTCGCAGCTCCGATCGCCGCCGAGGTGCTGCACGACATGGCCGTGAAGTCGCTTGGCCCTGGCATCCAACCTTCAGCAGATGAGCGGGAAGGAATCACGAGGCAGTGTCTCGGCTTGCTACGGGCAGCAGTTCGAAAGCCAGTCGGTCGGCGGGCTCTGCGCACGCTGCAAGTTGGTGCTCTGTTGCATGCGGCGCTACGCTGGAACCGCACGCAAAAACTGAATGCCAACGACATATTTGACTTTCATCATGCCGGTGCCGCGTTAGGCTACTGCGATGCATTTTTGACGGACGGGCCTATGCATACGCTTCTGATGCAGCGGCACTTGGCCATTGAGCGCGATTTCCCGTGCCGAGTCATGTCTTCCGTTGAAGAGGCTGCCACTTGGGTTTGGCATCGCATCGCGTGATGGGTCGGAAGCAACTCTCGCATGCTGAATCACAGTACGAGGTGAGAGGCTGAAGTTCGGCCCCTCGTTCGGTATGATTGAAGCTGATTGATGATGAGCCGATGCCGCGTAACCCCGCGCCAGCAAAGGGTGTATTTTTCTGACGGTAAAGGCCCATGTCGATCAAAGCCAATCCCTTTAACCACGCGGACTAACGAGTCTCATTGATGACCGAGTGGAGATTATCAAGTACTGTATAGTCGTTTACATGATTGTTGGAGCAAGGGTTCAGCATGGAGACCATCAAGGAAGAGACTACCACCTTAAAAGAGGAGCTTAACTCCTTAAAAGAGGGGCTTCATTCCTTAAAAAAACTGTTCAGAAGAATTTATTATCTGGAAATTGTCATAGTAATTCTTGTATATATCCTGTTACTAAGGATATGGGTGTTATGAATTTTGTGGCCCCGGCATTTTGTAAGTGATGCCGGTTATTTTTCCACCACGTCAATCATTCCTTGCGTGACCAATCGATGCCCTGCTCGGGTATGCGTGTATGCGATGGACATTGGTGAATACGGGAGCAGATGGCCCCATATCGCTATCCTGCCGTTGTCAGATGCCTGCACAGCCATACCCGCCAACCGGGGGGTCTTGGGCGCCCATGAATGACTGATTTGTTGGTCGCTAAAACCATTCCTTGTAGAAAGCGGTCAGGAACTCCGCGCTGAGATCCAGCCCGACAGTGTCAGGCAGGACGGCGTCAATGGAACAGTGCGGGCAAATGGCGGTTTGTCCGTTCCGGTTCGATTGCTCATGGGCGGGCACATTGGGCAGCCAGTCTGTCCATCGATGAATGGCAGTGGGTGGATAGCGTTCGTGGCAATGGCCACATACGCACCAGGTGCTCGCCTCGATCGCCGGGCGATGAAATGAGACATGCCGATGTGCTTCCCGAACCGATGTCATATTCGTCATTGTCATTTCACCGTTGTCTTGGCTCGCTTGATCACTCATTACACACAACCATCTCCAACTGCACTCGAGATATTGCCCCTGTCAGATCTACCACACGTAAACAAATCCATCTGCGCGACTTTTGCGCGATCTATATATTTCTTATAGGCTTTTATAGGCTTATTTATTTGCAACGAACGCCCTAACCAATTGATTTTAAAGGCGCCAATTCCGTCCCATATGGCTACGAACGGTAATCCCCCCGAAAATTAGCGGTGGTTAAAAGTAGAATTTTCTCCAAAGCAAT